>NZ_CAJMXG010000137.1:0-7940 GCF_905219725.1 Oscillibacter sp. CU971 | reverse complement strand
GGGCTGGGCCGGGCGTTCTTCAAGCTGGGCGGAAAGTGCTTCATAGTCCCGCTTATATTCTTCCAGGTCGATCACTTCATTCAGATACAGTTCCTTCAACCTGGACAGCTTCCGCCGGACGGCGGCGCGGTCAACGGCGGCGGCGGACTGTTTGCGCTGGGCTTCCTTCACTTCCCATTCTGTGCGCCATTCCTGGAAGACGCGCCCCAGGTTTTCAAACAGCCATGCTTCCACAACTTCTTCCCGGATCTCTTTATCGTGGGAACAAAGATCACGCCGATAATGCTGACTGCATCGGTAATAGTAATACTTGCCGTTTGTTTGATGGCCCGCCAGCTTGTGCCCACATTCCGCACAAACAAGAATGGAAGTGAACAGGTACACGCGCCCGGTGGGATTTGACTTTGCATTATTGGATAGTAGCTTTTGCACAGCGTCAAAAAGTTCCTGTGGTATGATTGCGGGGCAGAAAGATTCATTTGTGCGCCCGTTTCGGTCATAGTATCCGGTGTATAACCGATCGTGAAGTATGCGCCGAAAATTTGTGTCCGTCCAATTCAAACCGTAAGTTTCCCGGATATACTTGATCGTCCCCCGCTGTGATACGGTGGCCCGGTAATGCTGGAAAGCGTCCTGGACGATAGCGGCCCGTTCCGGCACAATTTCCAGCCGCTTTTCTTCATTCACGCGGTAGCCGAAAGGGCAGTTGCCGGAAACAGCCGTGCCGTGCCTGATCTTGCTGTCAAACACAACGCCGATTCTTTCCCCGCACAGATCGGCTTCATTCTGGGCAATGGAAAGCCGCAGGTTGATATACAGCCGCCCGCCCGCCGTGCTGGTGTCGTACTGTTCCTGTGTGGTTTTCCAGCCGCAGCCGTGGGCTTCTAAAACTTCCATGACCTTGTAATAATCGGCCACGGAACGGAACCAGCGATCAAGGCGGGTAAAGAGAATCAGATCCACCTTGTCCCGCTTCACGTCTTCCAGCATACGCAGGAAGTTTGTGCGCTTGCCCAGGCGCTTCCGGGCGGTTTTGGCCGCATCTATGTATAGGCCAGCAACGATCCAGCCGTTTTCCCGGCAATATTCCTGTAAGTCTTCCTGCTGGGCTTCCAGGGAAAGGCCCTTGATCGCCTGTTCCTGGCCGCTGACCCGGACATACAGAGCAACCCGCAGCGGCTTTGCTGGCAAATTTTCCATAAACATTGCCTACCATTTCCCCGCCGCGTGTGATAGAATAATCCCGCAGCGGTATTGTTGTATCTGGTGCAATAGACTACTGCAAAAGGCCCCGGCGGCGGTGGAGCGCAGCCGGGGCCGCTTTTATATATCCTCACAAAGCTTCTCTAACTCCATGCGGAGCCTGTAAATGTGCTTACAGGGAAGCCGCCTTACAAAGAAATCCCTACAGGTGCAAGAAACAACGGTTGTTTCATAGGGCTTCTTTCCAGAACCGGAAAAAACGGCGGTTTGCTCTATGCAGTCAATAGAAATCGGGGCCATTTTTGCGCCCCTGGCCTTTTCCATGCGCTTAATCTGTTCCGGGTGCGTGTCAACGTCTTCCATGGATTTAATTCCAGAAAGCAATTCTTTACTATAACCACCAGCGGGCCGCCTGATAATTTCGATCACGCCCAGTTCAACGGCAAGCCTGTAAATATGCTTACAGGGCAAGCGCCTGTCCTGGAAATCGTGGCAGGTGCATTGAGACAAAGAAGTATCGTAATAGGGAAGATCGGAAGTGCTGGAAAAGCGGCCAGTTTCGGTTAAACCGTTCACGTCAAAAGTGAAATGGTACGTCATTGCCCGCCCTTGTCTTTCAATCTGTGCATTGTCAGCGTGTATTGAGCTGTCCCATTCCGGCCAGTCTTTAAGAAATTTGCATCTTCCAGAAATCATTGACAACACCACCCGACTTACTGATTTAGAAACCTGGGATCGTTTTCAAGCGTATCCAAGGGGAAAGAAGTATCCTCGTTATAGATACAATCCTTGAAAAATTCTTCAAGTTCAAGCGTCTTGTTTAAGTCCAATTCCACAAAGCTAATTCCTTCCGATAGCTTTTTCATAGCTTCCGGGCCGAACTGGATAATCCAAGTGGATAGTTCATCCCTCAATATTTTTACGCCGGGAAGTTCCTGCCGTATGCTTTTCCGTCTCTTCCATACTTCCGGTTTTACTTTACTTTTTGCCCATTCATTTGCAGTTTCGATCAGATCGCCGCAAGCGTTAACCATAGCGGAAACGGAACATTTCTTTACAACCTTGTCCGGGTGATTGACTTGGGAGAGAAACCCGGACTGATCAAGCGTAGGAATTTGGGGAGAATCTGCAAGCATTATCAATTTAATGCCGCGCTTTTTGACGAAAGCGTAGTAGAGAATACCGCGAAGCAGATTGGCGCAATCCGGCGATAAGGATTTGAAGTTATCAACAAATGATTGATATACGGCGGCGTTATACTTGTCCGCGTTTTTCCCGTAGAAGATATGTCCTTGCTCTAAAGATTTGCGGTAAATGCAATTCTTAGAACAATCAAGATGTGGGATAAGACAGGCTTTTGCATCAGAACAGGCGGAATACCTTGAACAGCAGCCGAAAGCATCTTTTGCGGAAGCGGACGCGCCGGAAGCTGTGCCACCAGAAGCGGAAAACAAACTTTCCTGATCGTATGTATCCATGGTAAAAAACCTTGCTTTCCCCGCCCCGGCCACGCCGGGGCGGTTTTATTTTATCCTGTAGCCGTTTCGGAGCTTCCAGCCCCAGAAACTGACCCGCTTTCCATGCGTTTCTTTTCTTCCGCGATCTGGCGGTCAAGTTCCGCATGAAGTTCCGCAACGGTCATTTCCTGCGGCGCTTTTACTTCCGGCGGCCCGCCCGCCGTGGCCGCATCGGCGGCGGCAAGCTGTTCTTTTGCGGTGGCGATCCTGGAATGGATACGTTCAAAGGCTTCAAAAATCTTCTGGCGCGTGGCCGCGTCCAGTTCAAAGTATGCCTTTACAATTTCCATTTCCAGGGCAGTACAGCCGTTTTCCTTCAAGTATTGATCCAGGCTGAACGTTTCCGGCTGTTCCAGCATTTCCCCTTCCCCGGTACGCAACCAGGATTCATTCACGGAAAAGGCCATGCAGATTGATTTTACAATCTGATCGCTGACAGAAGCGCCGTTCCGTTCAAAAGTGCTTACGCTGGTTTGTTTCATGCCTATAACCTGGGCAAATTCTGCCTGACTTACGCGCAAATGATCCTTGCGGAACCATCTAATACGTTCGTTTATAGTCAACTGCTTCACCCCCCTTCTGTTTCGGTAAAGCCATAATAACGTGTCACGTTAAAAAAGTCAAGAAAAAATTTGAAAAGGGCTTGACAAATAACGTGGGCCGTTGTATTATAAAGACACTTCAACGTGACACGTTAAAAGCGCCAAAACAGCAGGGGGATTCACCATGAAGAAGAAATGGGAAGTGCGCTATTTCGTAACAGCGGTTGCCAGTATCCCGGTTTACAAGGCATACAGCAAGACGGAAACGTACCGCCAGGCCGCAAAAGACGGCTGGGGCACGGTGTACCGGGACGAAAACAACGCCCTGGTTTGTGACGAAGATTGCAGCGCCAGCCTGTACACGAAGAACGGTGGCTATTTCGGGATCTTCTCCTATGAGGAAATCAACACGAAGGAACTGCCGAAGCAGGCGGCGTGCGCGGCGATCATTGTCAGCGATTCTTGCGGCTTCACCTTCTGGGCGGAAGACTTCAACCAGATTCACATTTTCGTTACCTATGATGAAAACGGCCTGGTTGATACCTACCGTGTGGAATACGGCGATTCTCCCATTTATGACGGGGAAATGGAAATCCGCTTTGAAGACCTGTACCAGCAGCCGGAAGGGGACTGGAAAGAAACCTACCGGGCGGAAATCCCCGGAACGGTGGAGTACCAGCGGAAGCAGGAAGCCGCAGAACTGGCCGCCAAGGCGGCGGCCAGCGCGGCCACGGTGGAGCGGGACGCGGCCCCGGCGCTGGCCCGCATGGACGATCTGGGGGTTGCCCGGTGCGGGGAGTGCGGCGCGGAACTGCCGTGTAATGGAACCGGGGATATGCCGGACGTGTGCCCGGTGTGCGGGCGGCGGCTGGAATATGACTTCTTCAGGGAGCCGGACGGGCCGGACATGGACAGATACCGCACAAGGGCAGACAACCAGCAGGACAAGGGGACGGCGGCGGAAGCCGCCAGCGAGGTCCAGAAAACGGCCCTGGGCACGCCGGAAGATATGGCGGGCACGGATGCCACGGCGGAAGAAAAGCGCCGGAAGAAGCGAAAGAAGCCGCCCTGATAGGGGGCGGGCCGGGACGGGATGAAAGAAAGGAGGAAAACCAATGGTTGACAAGAGGAACGCGGGGGCCGCAGCGCCCCAGGTGAACGCGCCGGAAGTCATGATGCCGCAGGAAAGCCGTGCGGAAGTGGATCGGCTGGTTGACCTGATGAACAAGCAGGACACGGCGGAACAGTGGGCCTTGAAAGTGTTCCTGCAAGGCATGGAGTTCCAGCGGGCCTTGCACGCCGCCGCGCTGGCCGCCGGGCCGTGCGCCTAAAGAGGGGCGCGGCATGGGGGTAAAGGTTGAGATCCCCGGCGTGGAAGTGCAAGGCACGTTGNAGCCGGAAAACCTCTTTGACACGCTGGCCGCCCTGCTGTCATTGAAGTTTGACAAGCGGATCACGGTAAAGACAAGGCCGNCCGNCTGGANGGAGCGGGCGGCCCAGAAAGAGCAGAAAGGGTGATACACGATGCAGGAAAAGATCGACAGATTCAACGCCGCGTTTGTCGATATGGCGGTGGGTTATGTGAAGCACATAGCAAACAAGATGGCCGGGAACACGGCCTATACGACAGAACTGCCCGGCGGGCCGTTACGCTGGGGAACGAGCCTGGCGGATGAAGTCCGGGCGGCAAACCTGCTGGCCGCAACGATCAGCAAAATGCAGGCGGCCAGCGGCGGGGAACTTCTGGCGGATGTGGAGCCGCACACAGCGGCGGACAAGTTGGACTTTCTACGGGACTTCCTGGAAGGGAAAACGCGCTGGAACTTCCCAGAAGGGACAGTGTTCAACGTGAACGTTTCGACCGGGGACGGCGCGGAAGTGAAGCTGAAGCCGGAAACAGACGGGGAACCGGAGCCGCCCGCCGGGCCGGAACCCGTGACCCTGGGGCCGGGCGCGTCCTTCCGGCTGGAAAAAACGCAAGTTTCCGGCCCGTGCAGTATGGAGGACAGCACAGGCGCGGAAGCGCTGTNCACGCTGAAAGACCTTTGCGGGTATTGCCGGATGCTGGCGAAAAATAAATGGGCAATTCAGACGGAACGCGAATGGGACGCGGACGTAGTGGCGCTGGAATTTGCCATTTCCGTTCTTTCTGAACTGCGGGAGATCAAAGAGGTACGCATACCAGCGGAACCGAACACGCCGGGCGCATGGGAACTTATACGGGATATTCTGGCGGGCAAGCGGCCCGCGCCGGAAGGAACTGTATTTGACGTGGTTATTGATATGGCCGGGAACCCGCAGGCGATCAGAAGCCGGGAGGAACCGGAACCCGCCCCGCGTGCGCTGGCGATCGACATGCCGGGCGGCGAAACTGTGAAGCTGAACAGCGCGGCGGAAGCCTACAGGCTGGCGGGCTGTATTGAAGAAATGGCCGCCCGCGTGTGGCCGAAAGTGAAACCGGACGCGCCACAGGACAAGCCTGGAGAATAGGAAGGAGCGGGGCGCGATGCCTAAAAAGTGTTACCCTGGTGGCTTCCGCCTGACAAAGAAGACGGCGGCGGCCCTGGCCGTCCGGGAACTGGGGACGGCGCGGGGATTGGAGCGGGAACCGGGGATGCCGGAAGGATACTTCCATATCACGTTCGGAAACCTGGACGTGCGGATCTTCCCGGATGCCAGCGACAGCAGCCATAGGAGTTCCAGCAGATTGATCCAAATGTCGATCGACCTTAACGGCGGCCCGGACCGGATCGTCCAGTTCTTCTACCCTGACACGCTGGAACTGTGCCCGGCGGAAGAAGATATTTACCGCCGGGCAAAGGGGCGGGAAGCCCTGGAAAACTGGATCGAGCGGGAGGGCGTGGAGAAGTGCCGCCGGACGGTTGAAGAAACGGCGCGGCTTCTGGGCCTGTAGGGCGGGTGAATGAGCATGGAGCGCCGGAAGAAGGTAAACCACGGCATAGGCGCGGACTTTTCCGGGACGTGCGAGGGGTGCGGCTGTATCACGGTAGAAACCGTGGCGGGGTTGCCGCCGCTGTTCCGATGCAACGCCCCAGGCCAGCGCCGGGGCTACACGGTAAGCGCAGCCGGGCGCTTCCTGCCATATGTGCCCGCCTGGTGTCCGCTGATGGAAACAAACAAATAAAAATAGGAGGAAGTCAAAATGCGAACTATGGAATTGCGGCGCGTCCCTTATGGGACAACCTTTACGGCGTTCGGGGATCAGTTTGTGGCCCTGGACTATATCGGCGGCGGGGTGCTTGCTATCCGCAAGGAAACCTGGAAGAACGCCGCTTTTGACAGCAACGGCGTAAACGATCTGCGCAGCGCCAGCATTGGGCAGGCGCTGGAAGACTATTTGAACACCTTGAAGGACGGCGACGCGAAGATCAGCGACATTCTGAACATGACTATTGATCTGAAAGCCACGGACGGAACGCGGGAATACGGCTTCCATGAAACCAAGATCGGCCTGCTGACCCTGGAACAGTACGGAAAGTACCAGCACATTATACCGGACGTGGAAGAATGTTGGTGGCTTGCTACCCCGTGGAGAACGCCGGGTGAGAAGTGCGGCAACTCTACCAACGCCTGGTTCGTCGTTTCCGATGGCAATGCCAGCTTCAGCTACTGTTCCTATACCGGGTATTATCTGCGGCCCGCTTTGATCCTGTCCCCTTCCCTCTTGACCTCTATCGAGGATGAAGCGGAACAGAACGGCGGGAAGACGGAAGCGGAAACCTACGCGGAATACTGCGCATACGTGAAGGATTGGGCGGGATACGCAGAGGAAGGAGGACAAGACCAAGGAACTTCCCCGCTGACCTATGAGGAATGGAAAGAGGAAAACGCGGGATAGGGGGCGGAAACGGTGAAACTGCTGATTGGCGGAAGCCCTTGCACGCATTGGAGCATTGCGCGGAAGGGCCGCGAAACACAGCCCAGCGGGATCGGCTGGGAACTGTTCAAAAATTACCTGATGGCGCGGGACAAGTTCCGACCGGAATACTTTCTGTACGAGAACAACAAAAGTATGGCGGGGCCTATCAGGGAACAGATCACGGCGGAATTGGGCGTGGAACCGATTCTGATCAATTCCGCACGGGTGAGCGCCCAAAGCAGACAGCGCCTTTACTGGACAAACATTCCGGGAGTAGAACAGCCGGAAGACCGGGGGATCGTTCTGCGGGATATTCTGGAAAACGGCGTACCGATGCAGGAAAAATCCTACACGCTGAAAGCAAACTACGGCGAAAAAGGGGTGAACGCCAGAAAGTGCGTAGACAGTGGACATTTTCCGGCAACGGGTGCGGCGGAAGCCGTGGAAATCTTAACCGCAGATACAGAAAGCGAAGCGCCCAGGGCGATCGGATACAGGAACAGAAGAGGCACTGATGGGAAGTTGCGCCGCAGGTTTGAAGGCGGGGACAGCGAAAAGGCACATACCCTGACAACCGTACAAACTGACAGCATGGTTGCGGAACCTATGCGGATCGGAACGATTGAAAGCGGGACGCAAACGAACCATGACAGCAAGCCGTTTCGGGTATATTCCCCAGACGGTAAGGCCGTGACCCTGCAAGGGGAAGCCGGGGGCTATGGAGCAAAAACCGGGCTTTATGCTGTACCTGTAAACCCGTCTGAAATTGCGGGGGGGGGGCTGTCTACCCTATAACGT
>NZ_CAJMXG010000136.1:0-7952 GCF_905219725.1 Oscillibacter sp. CU971 | reverse complement strand
GCACCANTGCTGCTTTCAGCACTTTACTCAAGCGGTTTTAGCCTATTGGTACAGCTTCTTAACATGAAGGTCCGGGGACTCTTTGGTTGAACCGTCAAGTATTTCTTGACAGTTGACTTTAGAACAAGTTTGCTACAGCCTCTTACATAGTCATGTGTGTTTGAGTCTGTTCTGCACTTTCATGGCCCCTCATTTCCAATCGCAGTTGAAAGGCTGGGAGTTCTTTCAGAAATTCCCCCGCATTGCGATAGGACACGCTGCCTTCAATACTCTTGTTCTCGCCGAGATAGAGAACATACTTTCCTACCAGCTTCCCGAAGCGCCGTTCCGTGAGCGCGCATTTCCCCACGTCCAGCAGATGCCGGGACTGTTCAGCTACAGCCTGACGGCTGTGCTTGATCTCAAATGCCGCGCAGCAGTTTTCCTCCCGGTCATAGACCAGCATATCAAACTCCCCGCTGGCGAACTGGAGCTTGCAGACCTTGTACCGGCTGCCCAGAGCCTTGGAAGTTTCCAGCAGGATGATGTCCTCCATCATCCGTCCTCGGACCTCTTCCAAGATTCGGTCGGTGATAGCCTCCCGCTCCCTTTCGCTCAGGCAGAGAAACAGCTCGTCCTTCATCAGAGCATGGACAAGCGCCTGGGCCTGGCAGTATCGCATTCCAGGCTGAGTAAAGAGAATGTGTTCTACAGGTTCGCTGGCAGGCTCCGTCGTTTCGATGGGGCAGTCCACGATCAAATCCAGAGCAGTGAGGTATTCCTTGATTTCCACAGCATGGGCTTTCGTAATAGGTACTGTCTGTTCCTGCCGATTGCGGATCTCCAGGATATCCATAAGCCGTTGGGTAACAGTTTCCGTATCGATTTCATCCAGAGCGGTGGTCCGCTTTTCCGGGTTACGCTCTTTCCGAAGGTTCCTTGCCGCCAACCCCAAATCATGAGACAGGAAGTCACGGGTCAGCACCGACACCAAGAAGGTGTGGTTCATATCCTCAATGATCCGGTTGATGGCCCCCGTCAGTTCCCCAGTCTCATAGAGCGGACGCAGGTGCCGGAAGTGCCCGCCGTCCTCGCAGCAAGCCAGCGAATGCTGGATGTTCTTGCAGATGGCGGTGTCGATATACCGCCGGGTGGACTCGTCATCTCGGAAGGAGGCGTCCTCGGCATTTACCTCGGCATCATCAAAGGCCAATTCCCCGGCCCGGAGGGTGCCGCCATAGCGGATGTATTCGTCGATCTGGTCGATCCCCAGGAGGCGGCTGTGCTCCCGATAGGGGATGAAAGTGGTGTGGATCATCTTCGCCCGGTCGTAGAGTTCCTGGTGGAGAGCAAACCAGAACCCCAGGGAGTCCGTGCCGGATAGAACAATTTTCATTCCCTGGGCGGCGTAGATATCGGACAGGAGGGCGGCGGAGTCGATGAAGTCCCGCATCAGCGTGACTTCGTCCAGAAGTACATAGCGGAAACCCAGGGAGCGGAGCTGTTCCATGTCCCGATTCAGATTCGCGATGGTATCCTGCTTCGTGGCCTTGATATAGGCCGTTCTCGCCGCGTCCTCTGGTGTCATATCCAACACAGCCTGGCGGAGCAGAGTGGTTTTCCCGGTTCGCCGGAGGCCAAAGAGAAGGCAGACCCGGTCGCACTCGGCGTTGTACAGGTAGGCGTTCAACTGACGATAGCAGTCCCGTTTCTGCCAGCCCCGGACATTCTCGGACAGGGCCAACAGAGCGGAGCCGGTGACAACATTGGTTTTGAACGCTGACATTCGCTACACCTCTCTCCTGCTGGTCTTGGGATTCCTGCTTTGTCCAGTGTACCACATCCAGGTTCGCAAGTCGAGAGAAATTCGCCTGTTTTGCTTTTTCTGGCGTTGAAGCATTTATATTATGAGGCTGTTCATTCTCTGCGGTTTCTGTCTCGTATGTCCTGTCAGCGATTTTCTCCAGAAGCACCGCCTTGGACCAATGGAATAAGCAGACAGCGGCGATATACCAGGCACGTTCTTTGTTGGCTGCGCAGTTTTCCAGAATGACGATATTCTGCGTCCATCCGATTGTCATGGCTTGGGCCATAACTTCCGGGTTTGTTTCATACGCCCGGTAAAACTCCCGCATCCGACGAAGATTCCTGGGGGAGAAGCCGGAAATATCAGGATACGCTCTGTTCAAATATTCAGCAGCCGCAACGGCAGCTCCTTTCTCAGATCTAGTATTGACGATTTTGCCGATCCCATAACATAACTCAACCTGCGGCGGCGTCTCCGCTATGAGTGCGTCCAAATTGTTGAACATGGCACTGTAATCTATGGGTTTCCTGACATTCATAAGGCTTCCTCCTTCCTTCGTTCCGCTCTCTTTAGGTCATAGGTCATTGAAAAAGGGACTGTCCGGATGAACAGTCCCTCTATTGCGGCCCGCTTAGCTGCCGCACAAAATCTTACATATTCTCCTTGCAGAACCGATCCATAGCGGCAGTGTTGGCTTCTTCATCGCCGCCTTCAATCGTTATGGTAACCATTTCCCCGGTCTTGACACCCAGGCCCATGACAGCCATCAACTTGGTGGCGACGGCGGACTTTTCACCTCTGGAGATGGTGACGGTGCTGTCCAAGGTTTTGGCGAACTTCGCCAGCAGCCCGGCGGGGCGGGCGTGAATGCCTATGGGATCGGTGACGGTATAGGTGAACTGTTTCATTTGAAAATCTCCTTTTCTGTTTTCATCGGTTAAACGCTGGCAAAGCCCCGGCCAAACACGTCGACGGTGCTGGACATGGTGATAAAGGCCGGAAGGGCGTTCTGCCGAATGTATAGCCTGAGCTGCTTGGCCTGCCGCCGGGTCAGAGTGGTGAAGACAATGGACTGCTCCGCCCCGGTATAAGCGCCCTTGGCAGAGCTGACGGTGGCGCTCCGCCCGAGAGCGCGCGTGATATAATCGCACACCGGCCCGGCATCCCCGCAGACCACCATGACCGACTTACACATGGTGATGCTCCCAATGATGTCGTCAATCAGGAAGGTTTTCACCGCCAGGCCCACGGCGGAATACAAGATCGTCCGCAAATCAAAGACAAGCGCCGCTATGCCCACCATCACGAGGTCGATCCAGAACAGGGCCACGCCGATGTTCTGCAAATGGGCGTACTTTTTCAGGATCATCGCCGGGATATCCGTGCCCCCGCTGGAGGCCCCTAGGTGGAACAGCAGAGCGCTGCCCGCCGAGGGCAGGGACACCGCCAGGATAAACTCCAGCATGGGCTGGTCGGTCAGAGGACCTGCCAGGGGAACCAGCCCCTCAAAGACCATCAACAGCGCCGAGAGCAGGACGCTGGCAAAGGCGGTGGTCATGGCAAATTCCCGTCCCACGAACACAAACGCCGCCAGCAGTAAAATCAGATTGGCCGCCGAGGCGAACTCGCTGGCCGTGAGAGGCGTGACGCGGGCCACAATGGTGGAGAGTCCCGCCACGCCGCCGAAACAGAACTGGTTTGGAAACAGGAAAAAATAGTCTCCCACAGCGATGACAAACACCGCCAGGGTCAAAAGGCCGTAACGCCGCAATCCTTTGACCATAGCCGCCCTCACAAAAATTCCAGCACGCCGTCCAGCCGGCCCAGCACGGCGTCGGCGGCGCTTTGGTCCAGGGTCAGCTCCGGCCGGGGCTTTAGGGCGCAGACCCGAATCCCCGCCCGTTTGGCAGCGGTGATGCCGGTGGGGGAGTCCTCCACAGCCAGGGCGGTCTCCGCTGTCAGTCCCAGGGCCTCCATGGCCCGCAGGTAGATTTCCGGGTCCGGTTTGTGGGCAGCGCACTGCTCCCCGCTGATGCAGAAGTCTACCAGCTCCTCCGCCCCAGCCAGACGGACCACTTCCTTCACCGCCCCCAGATAGGAAGAGGAGGCGATTCCAATTTTCAGCCCCCTGTCCTTCAGGGCCCGGAAGAGGCTGGGAACCTGGGGGTTCAGCAGCTCTTCGTAGGGCACCGGATGCAGATGCCGGTAGGCCCGGTAGCCCATGAGCATCTCCTGCCGGAACTCCGGGTCGTCGGGGACCAGGGCCTCCCAGATGGCCCGCTCGTTGGAGCCCACGAAGCTGTTGCTGGGGCAGGGGAAATCCATCCGCTGGAAGAACTCCGCCCGCCGCTTCTGGTAGTACCACTCGCTGTCAATCAGCACGCCGTCCATGTCGAAAATCACGCCTTTTACCATGACGATCGCCTCCTAAAAGCAAGGGGAGGACGGGCTGTCCGCCCGCCCTCCCGGCAAGTGTATTTTGTACTCCGAATCAATATTCGATCTTCCACATGTAGCGGCGCTTGCTCAGGGGATGTTGGCGGATGAAGCTCAGCTCCTCGGCGAAGACCCGGAACACGGCAGTGTGGAGCAGGGGGTTGAAGTAGGTCGCCACATCGCTGGAGGCGGCGGAGGCGAGGTTATAGTCCTTGGCATCCACCACGGTGGTCAGGGCGTCGAAGCGCTGGAGGAAGGTCAGGGCCCGGGCGTCCACGGGGCGGGTCTTGCCGTCGTTCATCAGCAGGATGAAGGGCACATCCTTGTCCACGATCTCGAAGGGGCCGTGGAAGAACTCGCCGGAGTGGAAGGAGCCGGAGTTGATCCACTGCATCTCCATCATCAGGCAGATGGAGGTGGAGTAGGCCACCTCGGCGGAAGCGCCGGAGGACATGACATACACCACCGGGGCGTCGGCGTACTTGGCGGCGAATTCCTTGGCGGCCTTGCGGGCGGACTGGGCGCTGTTCTCGGCCAGCTCGAAAATCTTGTCGAAGCCAGAGAGCATCTGCTCGTACTTGTCATAGCCCTCGGTCTGCTGGAGGAGCTCCAGGGCCAGGGCCATGACGTAGCCCATCTTCTCCAGCTTGGCGGCGTAGTTGGCCTCGAAGCCGTGGACGATGGAGAAGTCGGCCTCCTTGGTCAGGGGGGAGCCGGCGGCGTGGGTCACGGCGATGACGGCGGCTCCGGCGGCCTTGGCCACGGAGTTGGCCTGGACGGTCTCCGGGGTATTGCCGCCCAGGGAGGCGGTGATGACCACGGTGTTCTCTCCCAGCCAGTCGGGGGTGTCGTTGTTGAACTCGGCGGCGGTGTAATGATAGGAGCGGAGCTTCTTGGCGGCGCTGGTCAGGAAATACTTGCCGGGGTACAGCTCGCTCTTGGAAGCGCCGCAGCCCACGAAGGCCACATTTTCAACGGTGCGGGAAGCGGTGATCTTGGAGACGATGTCGTGGACCATGCTCATGTCGATGTTATACATAATAATTTTCCTCCTGATATGTTTTAAAATGGTTGGGTGAAAGGTGAATGTATGAATGGTTTCCGATCAAACCAGGATGTGCAAAGCGTTAATGACGATGCCGCCCACGATGCAGATGGCCAGCAGCCAGCCTGTTTTGAAGCGCTTTTTAATCATGGCGTACATGGCCATGACCACCGCCAGATCCAGGGCGCAGGGGAGAATGGAGTCCACAATGTCCTGCAAAACCAATCCCGCGCTCTCAAAGGTAATCGGCGTCGTGATGCCCACCATGCTGGCCACCATGGCTCCTATGACCATCAAGCCCACGATGCCGCAGACGTACATGAGCTGGTCCATCATGCCGCCCTGGAGCTTGGTAAGGTACTTGCTGCCCATGGTATAGCCCAGCTTCCCGGCAAACCACGTCACCACGAAGGAGGGAACGAAGGAGATCAGCATGGCCAGGATGGGCCCCAGGATGCTGCCCTGCTGGGCCAGCTGGATGCCTAAGCCAAAGGCGATGATGCGGATGGTGCCCTGGAAGAAGCTGTCGCCCACGCCGGAGAGGGGGCCCATGAGAGAGGTTTTCACGGCGTTGATGGTGTCCGGGTTGAAGTTCTCCCGGTCGGCGGCGTACTGCTCCTCCATGGAGGCGGCGAGGCCCAGGGTGAAAGCGCTGGTCTGGGGCGTGCAGTTGTAGAAGGCCATGTGCCGCTGGTAGGCTTCCTTCTTATGGGCCAGCTGCTGGGGGTCCTTCTCGTCAGGGTAGATACGGTCCAGGGTGGGGGCGATGCCATAGAGGAAGCCCATGTTCATCTGCCGTTCGTAGTTCCAGGAGTCCTGGATGGCCCAGGAGCGCCAGAGGAACTGCCAGTATCTTCTGCGGTCGCTGATTTTCGCGCTGCTCATTGCGTCATCCTCCTTTACAGATCGTCGTCTTCCAGCGGGTCATAGTCGTCGGCCACAGGAGCGCCATTGGCGGAGGCGGGAGAGCCGCCCCGGAACTTCAGCCCCGTCAGCACCACGGCGATGATGCAGGCGAAAATGGCGATGGCCGTGATGTTCAAACCGATGTAGCCCACCAGGAAGAAGCCCAGGAGGAAGAAGACCACCAGACTCTTGTTCAGCATACTGCTCAGCAGCAGGGCGATGCCGTAGGCGGTGAGGAACTTACTGCCCAGGTTCAGCCCGTCGGTGAGCCAGGCGGGAATGACCTCCACCAGCTTCTGCACGAAGTCGGTGCCCAGGTACACCGCCAGGAAGATGGGCACGAAATACATCAGGGAGTAGAGCACCGTGCCCCAGAGGATGTGCATGCTCCGTGCCCGGCGGAAGTTGCCCTGGAGGATGGCAGCGTCCGCCGCGTGAGTGAGGTTGGAGAGGATGGTCCGCATCAGCACGCCCAGCATCTGGCCCAGGACGGCGATAGGGATGGCCAGGGCCAGGGCGGTTTCCGTGCTGGCATCGGTGAGAATGGCGAAGGCGGAGCAGATGATGGCCGCCATGTTCATATCCGGGGGCGCCGCCGCACCGATGACCACCAGTCCTAAGCTCATCAACTCAATGGACGCGCCCACAGCCAGGCCCGTGGGGAGGTCGCCCAGAATCAGACCCACGATGGTGCAGGAGATCAGGGGCCGCTCAAAGTTCAGGCGGCCCAGCAGGCGGGAGTCCAGAATACAGAACACGCCCACCAGCCCCAGGATCAGGGATGTCAAAAGCATAGGGGATTTCCTCCTTCTTGATTTCCGTTTCTCTGGATTACAGCTTCAGGGCCTCTTCTTTATGGCTGGGCGTCTGCTGCATGAAGATTTTGACGCCCGCGTCCAGCAGCTCTTTCGTCTGGGCGATCTCCTCGTCCGTCAGGAACACGGACTGGCCGTACTGCTTGGTGCCGGGGCGGTTGGCGGTGGCCCCGTAGTTGATTTCCTTCAGCTTGGGATAGCCTTTGCAGAAAGCCCGGAGGGTGGCCACGTTCCCGAAGATGAACATGATGTTCTCGTTCAGGGTTTCCACCTTGGGCATCTTGGCCAGGGCCTTCTCCAGGGGGAAGATGTTCAGCTTGACCCCAGTGGGCTTGCTGAGGGTCAGGGCGGATTTCTTGAGGTCGTCGTTTGCCGCTTCGTCGTCCACCACGATGATGCGCTGGGCGCTCACGTGGCCCGTCCAAGCGAACACCACCTGCCCGTGGAGCAGCCGGTAGTCCAGTCGTACCAGTTTGATCATAAATCGTCCTCCTCATTTTCCGCCGCCTGTTGCAGCAGTTTGTTGCAGTTCACAATCTGGCCACGGGCCTCCTCCAGGAACTCCTCGATCTCCCCGTCGCTGAGGGGGGCCTCCGCCGAGGCCAGATTCAGGGCAAGGCAGGCGTTGGTCCCGCACAGCAGGGTCGCCTGGGGGAACTCCGGCAGCAGCGTGAGCATGTCGTTGTTGACGCTTCCTCCCATGACGTCGGTGAGGATGTAGACCGCGTCTGCCGGGTCGAAGCCCTCTAGCAGCCGCCTCGCCCGGACGGCGATGGGTTCCGTTTCGTCCCGTGTGGTGGAGAGAACGTGGACGTTGGGGACCTCTCCCACAATCAGCTCCACCGTGTCGCGCATTCCGGCGGCCAGCCCGCCGTGGGACGCCAGGATCACTTGGTTCACTCGGATCACCCTTCCTTTCTCGTTCCTTACGCGGTATCATTACAAACGTTACACACGTTTCTTG
>NZ_CAJMXG010000135.1:0-7953 GCF_905219725.1 Oscillibacter sp. CU971 | reverse complement strand
CATCAAATCTCCACTCCTTCCATGGCGACGCGCAGCTTCCTCAGCCCCGCGTACAGGCGGCTTTTCACCGTGCTGATGTTCTGCCCGGTGACCTCGCCGATTTCCTTCAGGGTCATCTCCTCATAAAACCGCAGCTTGATAACGGTCCCCACCTCCGCCGGCAGGGCGTTCACCCGCCGGGCCAATGTGTCGTCGGCGGGCTCCGGGTCCTCCTGGCCCAGCTCCGGTCCCTCCTCCGGGAAGGGGACCACCCGGCCCCGCCGCCGCAGGATATCCGTACAGGCGTTCATCAAAATGCAGGTAAACCAGGTCTTCACGGCCCCGGGGTCCCGGAGGCCGTCCTGGCGCTCCAAAGCCCGGCAGACGGCGGTTTGGACCGCGTCCAGGGCGTCCTCCCGGTCGTGGAGGACGCTGTAGGCCAGCCGGTAGGACCGGGCCTGGTTCTCAATGAGGAACGAGGTTAAGGTTTCTTCCTTCGTCACATCGATGCTCCTTTCTGAAAGGGTTCCCGCCGCCCTGTCCGGCGCCTGAACTTTGGCGGCGTCTGTAGTATAGACGGAAAAGGTGGGCGGAAAGTTTGAGGGGGGACGAAATTATTTTGCCGCCAGCGGAAAACGCGGAAGGGCCCGCCTTTCCGGCGGGCCCTCTGCTCACTCTGTATAGGCCCGGACCGCATCCCGCAGGAACGCGGCGCAGCCGGGGACCTCCTTGTCGTAATAGGCGGCGAAGCGCTCGTCCGCCGTATACAGCTCCGCCACACCCCGGTGGGCCTGGGGGGTGTACTTGGCCCAGGTGCAGCACAGCCAACGGCGGTGGAGCTGCGCAATGCGCCGCCCCTCCGGGCCCGCCGGGGCCTCCCCCGCCCGGACGGCGGCGGCCAGGGCGGAGAGAATTTCCGCCTCCAGGGCCTTCCACCGGCCGTGCTCCTCCTCCGTCATGGAGAGGAGCCTGGCGTTGGACTCCTCCACGGCCTCCGGGCCGTACTGTTCCCGGATTTCCTTTCCGTATTGCTCCTCGTTGGCCTCCACGGCCCGGCGCTTGAACGCCTCGAATTTTTCCTTGTCGGACATTTGGGTTCCTCCTTTTGCCTCGTCGATGGTTTTCTCTACCGTCAGGATCAGGGCGTCCAGCCTCCGCCGCCGGGCCTCCAGCTCCGCCAGGTGGCTCTGCAGCGCCGCCAGACGGTCAAAGCCCGGCGCGTCCAGGATTTCCCGGACGGCCTCCAGCTCCAGCCCCAGCTCCTTGTAAAAGAGAATGGCCTGGAGACGGTTCACCTCCTCGGGGCCATAGAGGCGGTAGCCCGCTTCCGTGGTCCGCCGGGGCTTGAGCAAGCCCTTTTGGTCGTACCAGCGCAGGGTCCGGGGCGTCACCCCGGCCAGCTCCGCCAGGGCTTTTACGGTGTATTCCATAGCGGTATCCCTCCTGACAAACCGCAGTATAAGGGCTGACGTTACGGCAAGGTCAAGGGAAATCTGAAAATTTCCCGAAAAAATTTTTGTTGCCTTCCCGGCGAAGGTCCGATACTATAGAAGATAACCACTTCATCAACCAAGGAGGGCCCTGCCATGGACCGTTTTTCCATCCTCGTGGGCGATATCACAGCATCCGACGCCCAGGCCATTGTCAACGCCGCCAACACCACCCTGCTGGGGGGCAGCGGCGTGGACGGGGCCATTCACCGCTCCGCCGGGCGGTCGCTTCTGGCGGAGTGCCGGACCCTGGGGGGCTGCGAAACCGGGCAGGCCAAGCTGACCAGGGGCTATAACCTCCCCGCGGAATACGTGCTCCACACCCCCGGCCCCATCTGGCGGGGCGGGACTTACGGGGAGGCGGCGCTGCTGGCCTCCTGTTACCGCTCCTGTTTGGAGCTGGCGGAGGAGCAGGGCATTGAAACCGTGGATTTCCCCTCCATCTCCACCGGGGTCTACGGCTACCCCATGGCCCAGGCCGCCGCCGTGGCCCTGAAAGCCATCATGGATTTCCTCCGGGAGCATGAGCTCCCCCGCCGGGTGCGCATGGTGTGCCATACGGAGGCGGCGGCGGAGATTTACCGGCAGACCTATAATATGTGGTACGCCGGGGAGAAGGCGGAGCGGCTGCTTTCCCCGGAGGGCGGCAATGCGTAACATTTGCATTTTTATCATATACCCGGCGGCGGGGAAACGCAACCGGGCCTCAAAAAATAAACTTCCCCAAATCGAAGAAAAGGCTTGCAATTTAAAAACCGGCGTGCTATACTGACAGTTGCTGTTATGGTGAAAGCTATGCGGCGAAGTTCGTTTTAGAAAGGGGTGAACAGAGCAATGAAGGAAGGAATCCATCCCAATTATCAGCAGACTACGATTACATGCGCCTGCGGTAATGTGATTGAGACAGGTTCTACCAAGAAGGATAGCAAGGTGGAAGTCTGCTCTAAGTGTCACCCCTTCTTCACCGGCAAGCAGAAGCTGGTGGACACCGGCGGCCGGGTCGCGAAGTTCAACAAGAGGTTCGGCCTGGACAAGTGAGTCCGACACAATCACTGCTAAAAGAGCGCGCCGTAGTCCGGCGCGCTCTTTTTCGCGTTTTGCCCGGCAGAGCCCGGAGCGGCTGAGGAGGAAGCATGAAAGAACTGGACCCGAACCAAACCGGCCGGGCGGAGGCCTTCCAGCTTTGGATGCGGGCCCCCATGCCCATGGTGACGCTGGTGAAAACCCTGGACGTCACCCGTCCGGCGCGCCCTATGATTTGAACGGCGATTACATGGTCATCGNGACCTCCGCCCTGCCCCAAACGGAGATTGACGGGGCGGTGAACATCTACGCCGGATGCTGCAACAACCCCTTCCTGGTCTGGGGGAAATACCGGAAGAAGCTGTGGCGGGCGTCCCTGCCCATCTCCTTCCAGTTCCACCACACCCAGCTGGACGGCGGCCACGCCGCCCGGTTTTTGGAGAACCTCCAGGAGGAAATCCGGGCCTTGAACCCGTGACAAATCCAAATTTCCCGTTGCGTTTTTTGGAGAAACGCATATACTGGAAGCAGTGAACTTAGAAAGGAGTCCTCCGCCATGCGCTTACATCTCACCGATTCCCAAGCCGCCGTCCGGGAGCTTCTCCCGGCCCTGGGGGCGGAAAACGCCCTGCTCACCGCCGGAACGGCGGACCGCTGCAACACCATGACCATCGGCTGGTGCCAGGCGGGACGGCTGTGGGGTCTGCAAACCTGCACGGTCTACGTGCGGCCGGAGCGGTACACCTATCAGTTTATGGAGGATCAGGCGTATTTCACCGTCTCCGTCCTCCCCAAGGACATGAAAAACGCCATGGCCCTCTGCGGCACGAAGAGCGGCCGGGACATGGACAAAATCAAGGAGTGCGGCCTGACGGTCCGCGCCGGCGCGGGCGGCGCCCCTTTCTTTGAGGAGGCGGAGCTGGTGCTGGTGTGCCGGACCCTCTACGCCCAGGACCTGGAGCCCGCCTGTGTGCTCCCCGCCGGAGAAGAAAAAATCCTGCCCAGCTACGGGGCCAAGGGCGGCTGGCACCGGGTCTACACCGGCGAGATTGTAGAGGCCTANTCCGTCAAATAACAAGTAAGGAAGTACTATGCAAGAGACAGACAAGATTCGAGACAAGGTGGTCCTGGTGGGCCTGAATTCCCCCGTGCTCAAGCGGGACCAGAACGCCGGCGAGGACACGCTGGAGGAGCTCTCCGCCCTGGTGGAGACCGCCGGCGGGGAGACCGTGGGCATGGTCCTCCAGAACCGGAACTCCCCGGACCCCCGGACCTTCATCGGCGAAGGCAAGTGCGCCGAGGTAAAGCTCTACTGCGAAAACACCGAGGCCACCATGGTCATCTTCGACAACGACCTCTCCCCCTCCCAGCTCCGGGTACTGACGGAGCTGCTGGGGGTCCAGGTGCTGGACCGCTGCGGGCTGATTCTGGACATCTTCGCCCAGCGGGCCCGGACCCGGGAGGGACGGCTCCAGGTGGAGCTGGCCCAGTACCAGTATCTGCTGCCCCGCCTCACAGGCATGTGGACCCACCTGGAGCGCCAGGCGGGCACCAGCGGCAGCGGGCCCATCGGCTCCAAGGGCCCCGGCGAGACTCAGCTGGAAACCGACCGGCGGCACATCCACCGGAAGATTGACAAGCTCCGGGAGGACCTGGAGGACGTGCGCCGGGTACGGAACACCCAGCGCAGCCAGCGGCGGAAAAACGAAATCCCGGTGGTGGCCCTGGTGGGCTATACCAACGCCGGGAAGTCCACACTGCTCAATCAGCTCACCGGGGCGGGCATCCCCGCCAACAACCGGCTGTTCGACACCCTGGACACCACCAGCCGCCTCCTCCACGTCAGCGACACCACCGACGTGGTGCTCAGCGACACCGTGGGCTTTATCCGCAAGCTCCCCCACCAGCTTGTCGAGGCCTTCAAGGCCACCCTGGAGGAGCTGGAATACGCGGATTTGCTGCTCCACGTCATCGACGTGTCCAACCCGGACTGGCAGGGCCAGGCCCGGGTGGTGGAGGACCTGATTTTGGAGCTGGGGGCGGGAGAGCTGCCCCGCATCGACGTGTTCAATAAAGCAGACCTCCTGCCCCCGGGGGAGATCATGCCCCACGGGGAGGACATCTGCGCCATCTCCGCCAAGAGCGGCGCGGGAGTGNACAAGCTGCTGGAAATGATTGCCCGGCGGCTGGACAAGGGGGCCCGGCGGGTGACCATTCACCTGCCCTATGATCAGGGGGGGCTTTTGGATCTCCTCTATAAGGAGGCCAAGGTGGAAAAGGTGGAGTACGGGGCGGCCATCGACGTGACGGCGGTGTGCACGCCCCGGACCCTGGGACGGGTGGAGGCGTTTACGGACGGCTGAGGGCCAGGCCCTCCCCGGTGCGCAGGCCCAGGAGGAAGGCTTGGATGGCCGTGAATTCCAGGGCTCTGTCCAGGTCTTCCATTCCGCCGCCATCCAGCTGGCCTTGCAGGAGCTCTATGCGAAGGGCGTAGTCGCTTTCTTTCGTAAGGGTTTCCAGCTGGGGCTTGATGTAGTTGGCGTGGNGCCNGAGCAGAAAATCGGACANNGTGCACCTCCATATCAAATGACACATCGGTCGTCTTATGCTATTATAGTACGACAGAACGGTCATGTCAAGAGGTCAATTTATGGAAATAGGTAAAAGATTGCGAGATTTGCGTAAGGAACGCAAAGAAACTCAGACTCAAGTGGCGGAGGCGGTTGGTACTGCAATGCGCCATTATCAACGCTTTGAGTTAGGCGAAGCCCTTCCTGGGCTTGAGATTTTCTGCGCCCTGGCGGACCATTTCCAGGTCAACGCCGATTACCTGCTGGGCCGGACCGATGTCCGGGAGATGCTGCCGCCCTCTGGGGAGTCTTGAAGAAATCGGGAAGGTATTCTACCGGAGTCTTGGGGAGAACTGGGGAAATGGCCTGACCAAGGGGTCAGGCCATTCCATCAGGGAGTGCCTAGCTTCCAATAGGAGTTCCCCAGAGACTACCACGGCTTTTGCAGGAGATCTCCTGCAAGAGCTCTCCTATTGATCCCCCTATTTCCCACATAAAACCAGAAATGAGGTGCTGCCCATGTCCGGCTACCGCGTCCCCTTTGCGGATGTAGAGACCGAGTTTACGGAAAAGAGGTCCCGCTTCATCACAAACCTCTGGCGGGTGGAGACCGAGGCGGAGGCCCGGGCAAAAATTGAGGAAATCCGCAAGCGGCACTACGACGCCCGGCACCACTGCTGGTGCTACCTCCTCCGGGAGGGCGGCGCGGTCCGCTACTCCGACGACGGCGAGCCCCAGGGCACCGCGGGCCAGCCCATGCTGAACGTCTTTCAGCGCCAGGAGGTCACCAACGTCTGCTGCGTGGTCACCCGGTACTTCGGCGGCGTGCTGCTGGGGGCCGGGGGCCTGACCCGCGCCTATGGCCGGGGGGCCAGGGACGGCCTGGAGGCGGCAGGCACCGCCTGGGTCAGCCTCTGGACCCTCTGGGACGTGCCCTGCCCCTACCCGCTTTTGGAGCGGCTGAAGCTGGAAATCGCCGCCCAGGAGGGCGTCCTCCGGGACGCGGACTACGGGGCGGAGGTGACCCTCCACGCCGCCTTTTCCCAGGAGGGGGCGGCGGCCTTCGCCCAGCGGCTGACGGAGCTGTCGGCGGGGAAGCTGGAAATGATCCCGGCGGGAGAGGAGTACTTACCAGGGCCGAGGGAATCGCTTTAGACGCGTCCGCCCCGGAAATCCGGGGATACGCCGGGCGAAGCGGCGCCGCCGCAACGACACGAACGCCGGAAGGGCCTTCCCTTCCGGCGTTTGCTTTTTCCATCCTCCCGGCTTGGCGGAACCTCCGTTTTTCAGGGGCGCGGGCTGTTGAGGGACCTCGCGTCCGCCGGGAACGCCAGCGTCTGCGGCAGCGCGGCGGGCAGGGGCGGCAGAACCCGCTGCTCCAAATAGATGGCCTTCAGCCGCCGCCCTACTTGTTCCAGGCTCCGGGACTCCGCCGCGGCCCGCCCGGCGGCGGTGAGGTCCGGGAGGCTGTGGTTCAAAAGGCCGGATACGATCTCTTGAAACGCGCTTTCCGACGGCGCTTTGTATACGTTCTTCCCGTGCTCCAGCCAGCCGTCGTAGACGGGAATGTCCCGCAGAACCGTGGGCACGCCGCAGGCCAGGGCTTCCAGCACCACGATGCCCTCCGTCTCCTCATGGCTGAGGAAGGCAAACACATCCGCCCCCTGGTAGGCCTCCCGCAGCTCCTCCCGGCCCACGAAGCCGGGGAAGATCACGTTCTCCGGGGCGTTCTCCATGTCCCGGACAATCTCCTGGGGGATGAGCTTGGGATTCGTCCAGCCGAACCAGAGGAATTTTGCCTCCGGGACGTTCCGGGCCAGCTCCAAAAACTCGGGCAGGCCCTTCCGGGCGATCATGTGGCCCACGGAAACCACCACCTTTTCCTCCTCCCCCAGCCCGTACCGGGCCCGGAGGGCGGAGCGGGCGGCGGAGTCCGGCTTAAAAAACTCCGTGTCCACGCCGTTGGAAATGCTGTACACCGGCTTTTTCAGACCGTAGCCCTCCAGGAGCTTCCGGGAGTACTCCGTGGGGGTCAGCACCACGTCCCCCAGGCCGTAGCAGAAGGTGATCCAGCGCTTGAACAGGGGCGCCAGGGCGTTGGAGCCTTTGAAGGAGGAACGGAAGTCCTCCATGGTGGAGTGGCCGTACCAAACCACCTTCCGCCGCCGGAGCTTGGCCCCCAGGGCGGCCAGCACNGAGTCCGGCAGGATGGTGTTGACGTGGATGGCGGCGGCGTCCGCCGTCCAGCGGTCCGTGGTGGGCACTCCGGAGCGCCGGAGGCACTCCCGCTGGTGCCGGATGGCCTGTCCCACGCCGCTTTTTCCCACCAGTTTTTCCCCGCCTCCGTAAATGTAGATGCGCATACAGCCTCCTTGCCGCAGTGGGTTGCCTCGCTGTGGCCTCCGCGTTTTTCCGGCCCGCGGTCCGCCTGTTTTCCAAATGGTTTTCCCATTTTGGGCGCAGAAATCCAAGCGGACGGGTTGTCCGCTTTTTTTGGCTCCTGTTGAGTTTGACACGAGAACCGTCTATCTATGACGGCAAATTTTTCAAAAGCCGGGGAAGAGCACCTTCCACAGGGCCACCAGCCCCATGCTGTACAGGGCGATGTTGAAGGGCTTTCCCAGGAGGATGATGGCGGTGTACCGCTTCCAGGTCATGGTGGTGGTGCCCGCCAGGTAGCAGAGGAAGTCGTCCGGGGCGATGGGCAGGAAGATGGACCAGAAGAAGAGCTTGGCAAAGCGGTCCCGCTTCTCGGTCCACGCGTCGTATTTTTCAATGGTCTTCTCGGAGAACAGCAGATACAGCAGGGGCCGCCCGCAGTTCTTCGCCACGGCGAAGGCCAGGAGGGAGCCGATGCAGATGCCCACGTAGTTGTAGGTAAACCCCCAGAT
>NZ_CAJMXG010000134.1:0-7998 GCF_905219725.1 Oscillibacter sp. CU971 | reverse complement strand
GGGGAGGGAAGGGAGCAGAGCAAAGGTAAGCGCAGCGAAACCGTGCGCGGCGTTCACCCCCGCAAAAATGGGGGCCCCCGCAAAATCGATAGATTTTNTGGGGAGAGGAGGAAGGAATGGAGCGGGCGCAGTCCTCGCCCCGCAGGGCGGGGACGGAGCAGAGCGGAATTTCTTCCGACGACGACCCGGTAGCTCAGTCGGCAGAGCAACTGCCTTTTAAGCAGTGGGTCCGGGGTTCGAATCCCCGCCGGGTCACCAGGGAAAATCCCTTGTAGCCATTGCGGTGCAATGCTTACAAGGGATTTTCTTTTTGCGCGCTCTTGGAAAACACGCTCCAAAATGGCCCCAAAAACCGATGTTTTTTTGATGCGTGCAAGTCAAGATGCAAGTCACCGCTATTCGCCTGAGTAAGAATATCCACAACCGATTCCGTCTTGCAGACCCGGCAGTACACCGCCAAGTTTTCGGCCCTGGTTCCTGGGCGGAGCTTGAGGACCTTCCCCCGGCGGCGGCGGGAGAGACTTTGCCGGTATTCGTTGGTAGAGCGGTAGAGACACAGGCCCAGCGGGACAGCATTGCCCGGAAAATGAAAAAAGCCCCTGACAAGAAGTCAGAGGCTTGACAGAAGGGCCGACACGGCCTATAATAAGCATAGAAAGGGCGCTGCCGGTAGACAGTTGGCCCTAGCCTAAGTTACAGAAGTAACCGCCGGACTGTGGGCGCAGGGGCGGTTACTTCTTTTTGTACGCCTGAATGAACAGGCCGCAAATACCGATGATAACCAGGGAGTAAGCGAAGAGCTCACTGTATGTAACCATAGGGCAGCCCCCTTTCCNAAGATCAGGGGGCAAGAAGGTGCCCCCTGTCAAGGGGCCAACCGTCCGCCGTTACTGGCAGCGCTGAAAGATGATTCTTTCCTGCTGTCAGAATACCACGATTTTTCGCAGAAAGCAAGGGCCGGGGAATGTTCCCCGGCCCTTTGTTTGTCAAAAGGATTCAATCGCTGCCTCGGTCAGCCGCTCCCACGTCTTGGAGATGGAGGCAACAAAGCTCGGGTCTCCATGCTTCTCTCCAAGTCTGCGCCCGGAACAGACTTTAGCCGCTTCCAAAAGATTGTCCCAGGTCTGGAGAACAACGCCCGGGTCTCTGCCCGCTGCCCGGCTGATATTCACCAGCCGCCACCGGGCATCTGTGTCCTCCGCTTTGTCGGCGGCGGCTTTGGCATGCTGGCCCAGAATCCGCAGCATTGTATAA
Organism: Oscillibacter sp. CU971; assembly: GCF_905219725.1. Lineage (NCBI taxonomy): Bacteria > Bacillati > Bacillota > Clostridia > Eubacteriales > Oscillospiraceae > Oscillibacter > Oscillibacter sp. CU971. The sequence goes on along the minus strand of NZ_CAJMXG010000134.1, from coordinate 6,744 downwards.
TTTTCGGCATACCGTTCCGCAAGGGCTNCCAGTTCATCGACCCNCAGGATACCGGATTGCAGCAAGGTCATGCCGTTGGGGTCAATGTCCTCCGGGGCGGCGATGGTGTCCGCCCGGACCTCTGCCCGCAGCTTCTTTGTCAGTTCGTCCCGGACTTCATCAAAGGCGGGCCAAATCTCCTCTGCTGTGCGCTCAAAGACAATTTCAGCTTTGCGAAGGGCCGTCGCACATTCGGCCCGGTGGATGTCGGCATCTCCCCGGAAATATTCATCCTTCTCGTCTTTGACGTCTTCAACCCGTTTTTCCGCCGCTTTTACGGCGTCATAGACTTCCATGTACTTCTCTCGCGCGGCCTTAAAGGCCGTATCCAGTTTTTGTGCGTATTTTGCGTATTTGCTCATTTTATAATTCCTTTCTATGTTTTTTGGGGAAAAAGTTGTTTTGTAACGTTTACCGCTTCGACTTNCTCAGGACGGAGGTAAACTTTTTGAACTCTGGCCGGTCGGTAACCTCCCGAAGTGCAGCCATTGATGCCTCAATTTTTTCCTGAGCGGCGGGGCGCTGGTAAGCGTTGACGATCTTCACCACCACGACCTCCAGCTCTCCCACGTCCATTTCCTCGAAAGGCGGCAGGAAACCCTCGNTACAGTCTGTAACAAAATCATATTGCTCTTTCCGGGCCTCTCGTCTGGTAATTCCCCCGGTTCGGAGCCGTTTTTCAATATCCTGAATCTTGCCGATCCGGTCATCCATTCCCGGGGTCCTTGTGGGAAGTACATAGCTTTTCCCTCTGACTTCAATCCGATATTCCATAAAAATCTCCTTTATTTCGTGCCAAAGGCACGGCCAATATTGTTTTGATGTTCGGAAACCAAACGGCCTACCGTCCGTCCGTCCATAGTGACCTTCATCCCGTTTAGTTCATTTATGAGCGCTTCCATCCCTTTACACAATGCCGCTACCGTAGCGGCAGTAGCAGTCTCTCTACCTCCGGCAGAGGGACCCATTGCCGCCGTGNAGACGGAAACGCGGCTCACANCGTNNGNNANNNCGCTCTCCAGGGCTCGCACAGCCGCCGCCCGGGAGAAGTCGGAGGCCGTGAGGCTGTAGCTTCCACCCTCATTCCCAGCGGTTTCGCCAGAGAAATCCCCGGCGGGGGCCATCCTTGTGGGAGAGGGCCGGGGACTGTTCGGGCTTTCCGGAGCTGAACGGGCCTTGGAGCTTCCGCTGGAAGAAGATTTGGATCCTCCGCCAGTGACCGCGCTGATGATGCCGGAAATGAAGCCGTCAACCTTTCCTCGGAGCCACTCGCCCATTCCGGTGATTCCTTCCCAGAGCTTTTTTACAATATCTTCGCCGATAGTTTCCATTCGCTCTGGAATATCCAAGAACCAATCCACCGCTTTTTGTGCGGCGTTTGGAATGGACTCTGTAAAAAACTTCNCAATAGCTTCCACGCTGTTTGAGATTGTCCCATTTACAGAGGCCCAGGCGGAGTTGACCTTATTTCTAAAAGTTTCGTTTGTAAGGTACAGCGTAGTTAAGGCCGTCACAACTCCGGCAATCAGCGTGGCCACCAGCACGAAGGGGTTTGCGTTCATGACGGCATTTAACGCCGCTTGTGCGATTGTCTGGTTCTTAGTCACGTTTATCAGAGTTTCGATGATCCCGGAAATGGAAGAAGCCGCTTTGTAAGCTATCATCGCCGTCGCCGCTCCAGCTATAACCGGAACAAGAAGCTGTAAAACATCCAGAAAACCACCGACGCCAGATGCCAGCTCCCCCCAATCGACAGAATCCGCGAGTTGTGATAAGTATTCGGAAGCGTCCGAAATTGCTGGAGAAAATTCTGTCAGGAACGAGTTCTTGATTGTAGAAATGGTTTCTCCCGCCGTAGCTAAAGCGTTGTCCAAAAGGATTTGATTTTCCCTGGCCTTTACGATCTCCTCATTGTTGCGGAAGAAAGACTCAGACGCATCGTCATAGGTTTCGGAAAGCGTTTTCATGATTAGGCTGTTGCGTTCACTCTCGGTTCCAAGCGCGGCCAATTTGTCATTAAACGCATCTTCTGAAATCCCGGCCCAATTCAACGCATCGGCTAAAACTCCCGTCACTTTCGCGGTTTTCGCGGTTTCATTTGAGGATTCAATCAAACCCTCAATCGGAAGCGCATCTCCGAATGTACCAAATACGCCGGCAGAAATCTCCGTCCATTTGGAAAGGTCCCGCTCATTTTCCGCCAGAGTCGCGAGGAGCTGTGACGCCTCCGTCGCGGTGTCCACATCGCCAAGAATTTTATAAAAGTCAGAATATGCCCTCTTCGCGGCCTCCGGGCCAAATTGGGCAGTTTCAAAGGCTGCGTTTAGTTTGCCCTGTGCCTCCCGGTACTCTTTAGTTGCTTCGTCCAGGTTCCAAAGGCTTCCCACAAGGTCCTTAATTCCGTCGATTGCAGCTTGCACACCGTTGGAAATCAGATCTCCGATTGCCACGCCTTTGATGATATCGCCGACACTGGTATAGGACCTTCCAAGATCATCGGTCGCATCCTCCATGTCTTCAGTTGCGCCCTGCCCATTCTTCAGCTTGGCGGAAACATCATCCAATTCCGCTTGCATGTTCTTGGCTTCCGCTTCGGCGTTTGAAAACTCAATCACAAGTTTCCGGTATGCCTCCGCATTTTTCTCGACCTCTCCAGACGCCTTTGCACTTTTCAGGGCGGAATTGAGGTCATCCGCCTTTTTGGCAGCAGCGGAAACGGCGGATTGTAGGAGCTTTTGCTTCTCAATGAGTAAGTCCGTGCTTTTAGGGTTGAGCTCCAGCGCCCCGTTCAACTCTTTGAGGGAAACCACATTTTTCTGCGCCTCCCTTTCAAGATCGTCAAGCCCCTTTTTGAATTTGGCGGTATCGGCCTCTACAGGAACTTCAACCGGATCAGCGTCCTTCCCAAGTTTTGATAACTCAGCGGAAAAACCTTTTTTGTCAACCTCAATGTCGACTGTGATGTTATTGAGGGCTGATTTCGCGGTTTTGCTCAGCTTAGAAAGCCCAGACTTAAACTCTTTTTCATCAATCTCCGCGCCGATCTTTACGGTGCCGTCATTCGCCATGTACCTGCTCCTTTACCCCCACCAGGGCACAGCCGCCGCCGACATAAAGGGCACAACCATCCCCGCAGGATTGACGGTTTTGGAATGGACAGGTCACTCCGGTCCCCATCCGATGCTCCACGATTCCGCAGCCGGTCCCGGTATAGAGGGCACAGGAAACGGAACAGAGGTCGTCATACCGTTCGCCACGAAAAGGGCATTTTTTATCTGGCCGCTGCTGTGGTTTTTCCGGCTCAGACGGCAAAGACGCAAGCGCCCTATGGACTGCCGGGAGTGCGCTGTTAGGAACCTCCCCCAACGAAGTGACCACCTTCAACTCATGCTCAATCAGAAAATCCATTATGGTGCCCTCCAAATTATTTTTTGGTTCTCCCGAATATCAGCTATCCACCGTTCCAAGTCCTCCAGCGTCAAGCCCACACCTTCGGTCCCGTCCTCATCTTCCTGGTTCAACTCCGCCAGGAAAGCGGCCTTGCCCAGATCATCCAGGCCCAAAAGCTCACCCTCCAGCTCAAACAAGCTTTGAGATAGGGCGTCAACCGGCCCCTCGTTGGCGAACTGCCGCCGCCGGATCTCCGCCGCCAGGGCGGCAAGCCGTGCTTCGATACTAGCCATCGCGACCTCCTATCACATCCTCCAGCTCTTTCAGCCGGGTCAGAATATCCGCCGTCTCAATCAGCTTTATGCCATTGGAGAGTGGAATTCCCCTGCTGCTTTGCGCCCTCATCAGCCAAGCGTCTACAGCCGCCAGCTGCATGTATAACGCTGTAACTGGTTACTGCAACCTGTCCAAGAAGATTACCTGGTCTAAGGCTGTTGTCATCAGCGGCGTGGCATGCTCGATTCTGGCCGCCACTGGCATCGTCTCCAACCTGGCGGGCTTTTTCGGTACCGTGGGCTATATTGTACCTCCCATCGGCGGCGTACTGATTGCTGATTACTACCTGCTGAAAAAGAGCAATTACGGCAAGCGGCCCGTAGAGGGCATCAACTGGTACGCCATCGGCACTGTGGTAGTGGGCGTGGTGTGCTCTGTGACCAGCGCCAAAGTCCTGCCTAACTTCCCCAACCAGATCACCGGAATTGCCGTCTCTGTGATTCTTTACACAGTTTTAGGCAAAACCATCCCTTCCCTGCAATGCGAAATTCTCGCTGAATAAGGCCAGCATTCTTAGCCGCCTCTCGTAGGTTCTCCCTTCTACGGAGGCGGCTGTTTTTTATCTACGCTGAATCTAAAAAGACAGGAGCGAGTATATATGACAAACGAACTCTATAAAATGTCCGGTGCGGAGCAGGCTCGGTTAATTCGGGAAAAGCAGGCATCGCCTCTGGAGGTCTTGGAAGCAGTGCTCCACCAGGTCCACCGAATGAATCCCCTTCTGAATGCCATTTGCACCCTGGATGAAGAGAACGCTTACGCTGCCGCCCGCGAGGCGGAGAGCCAGCTCATGAAAGCCGGATCAAAGAAACCTCTGCTAGGCGTACCCTTTGTGGTAAAAGACATGATTGCTACGAAGGGAATTCAAACTACTTTCGGCTCCAAAGCATATCAGAATTACCTGCCGGATGAGGATGATATTTCCATCGTAAGATTGAAGGCCGCCGGGGCAATCTTGCTGGGAAAGACCAACACCCCCGAGTTTGCCTACGAGGGTGTGACGCAAAACAAACTCTTTGGCGTTACAAAAAACCCCTGGGATTTGGAAAAGACGCCTGGTGGCTCCAGCGGCGGTTCCGCAGCGGCGGTAGCCTCCGGCATGAGCGCATTGGCGGTGGGAAATGACGGGGGCGGTTCCGTGCGCATTCCTACCTGCTTTTGTGGCNTATACGGTCTAAAACCCTCCTACGGGAGGATTCCCCTGTATCCTGGGTGCCGGGATCCCCAATTCCCTGGCGGTTCCAGCTGGGAGGACCTGGAGTCCATTGGCCCGATGACCCGGACGGTAGAGGACAGCGCCCTGATGCTCTCGGTTATGGAGGGACCCGGGTACATGGATCGCCACAGCTGGCCGATAGAGGGAACGGACTATCTGAATGAGCTCCGTAACCACGACTTGAACGGCCTCCGGATCGCCTGGTGGCCCCGGACGCCTTACGCTTCGGTAGACAATCAGGTCCTGGCGCTCTGCGAAAAGGCCGCCGCAGTCTTCCGGGACCTTGGAGCCGACGTAGAGGAAGTTGAGTCTCCGCTACTGTCGGATCCCGGAGATATCTTCTGGGGTACTGTGGCAGGAAATACGGACCTCGCAGGGATGCGCCGCCTGGCGGAAACCTTGGGAGACGATATGAGCCAGACCGTCCGGTCCTTCATTGCCCAGGACTGGAGCGCCGAACAACTGATCAACGCCCATTTTGGGCGTCAGTGGCTTAATATTACCCTGCGAAAGTTTATGGAACCATATGATTTGCTTCTGACTCCCACTCTGACGGTTCCGGCCTTTGACTTGGGACTGGGAGCTCCGGAGGTTATCAATGGACAGCCAGCGAAGGGAGATTTCACTACCTTTACATATCCATTCAATCTTACCGGACAGCCCGCCGCAAATGTGCCTGCCGGGTGGACACCGGAAGGACTGCCTGTGGGGCTCCAAATCATAGGGCGGCCCTGGGCCGACGCCCTGGTTTTGAGAGCGTCGGCGGCCTTTGAAAAAGCACGTCCCTGGGCGGATCAGTGGCCAATGGGTCTATAAACAAACGTTTGTTTTTAATATGGGAAACGAGGGTGTTCGATGAACGCAGCATATCTCACTCCGGCCATCACGCTGTTCCGTGAGGATGGCAATCTGGACTTAGAAAGCCAGGAAAAGCTATTTGAAAATCTGATTCAAAATAAAATTGACGGCATTTTGGCGGAAGACAGCTCCAGCGAATTTTTTGCCATGCCTATGGTACAGCGCTAGGCAATGGCCGAGTTCGCAATCAAAACAATCCAACATCGGGTGAAACTCATCATTGGCACCTCTCATATGGTGGCAGATGAAATTATCAATTTTCCAACTTTTGCTTGGATGCCGGTGCTGATGCAGTGACGATTTTGCCTCCCTATTATTTTCACTTTGGACCCAAAGCACTCCTACAGTATTACGATCTTCTGGCTTCAAAAATTCATGATGCGATTTATATCTACAACTTCCCCGACAATACCGGATATACAATTCCTCCGGAGATTGTTCTTCAACTGGTGCGTATGCACAGTAATATTGTTGGGATGAAGGATACAATTTCCGGTATGGATCATACGCGGGAGTTAATCAAAGCGGTCAAGCCACAGTTTCCCGCATTTAAGATCTATTCCGGTTTTGACGATAACTTTGCGCACAATCTCCTGGCCGGTGGTAACGGGTGCATTGGAGCTTTGAGCAATGTAGCCCCGGAAGTCTGTGCGTCATGGGCAGAGTCGTTTCGAAGGGGCGATTTGGAAGGGATCGCCAAAGGCCAACATACCATTGATCGTTTGATGGCGCTGTATACAATTCGCAGCCCCTTTTTACCTGTTATTAGAGAGGCTTGTAGACTTCGTGGAATTGTGGCATCAAGTTGTGGAACATTTCCGATGCCAAATGCGACGGTAGAAGATGACGCAAAAATTTTAGAACTGTTCCTTCAAGAGGGAATACGGTAAATTCAAAGAATTTTA
>NZ_CAJMXG010000133.1:0-8002 GCF_905219725.1 Oscillibacter sp. CU971 | reverse complement strand
ATTTTTTCACATCTTTTATCATTTGGGGGGATTAAATCAGCGTTTCCCAAGAAAAACGCGCAGGGTGCGGGGACCATCCGCAAACGATCCGATGGCCGCTGGGAGGCTAGGTTTACAGTCGGTTTCAATCCGACAACAGGAAAACAAGTACAGAAATCCATCTACGGTAAGACCCAAAAAGAGGTTCGGGAAAGGTTGACGGAGGTTACTATGGAGGTTGATACTGGAACCTACGCAGAGCCTTCAAAAATGACCTTGGAACAGTGGATGGGGATTTGGCTGGACGAGTATATGTTTGATAAAAAATGGTCCGCTGTCAAGCATTATAAAGCCCAAGTGAAGATAAATATTCTGCCAGCCCTGGGCTGTTATCCATTGTCACAATTGGACCCTCACCTTATTCAAACATTTTACAATTCTCTGCTGCGGGGAAAAGGAAGAACAAAACCCCTCAGCCCGAAAAGTATTCGGAATATCCACGGTATCCTCAGCAAATGCCTCTCTACGGCTGTCAAACTGGAGTATATCCGGCGGAATCCCGCTGAATCGGTAACACTGCCCCGTGTAGACCGCAAAGAAATCAAGCCCCTTAATGACGGGCAAGTGAGCAAAATGGTGGCGCAAGCGGGAAATGACGGTTTTGGAACATTGTTTAAAGTGGTTGTCTTTACTGGTCTGCGCTTGGGCGAGGCCCTGGGACTGACGTGGGACTGCGTTGACTTTCAAAAAAACCGGCTGACCATCAATAAACAGCTTCAAAAAGGCCGCTGGCGGATGTCGGTTTTACGTTTGCTCCGCTGAAAAATGACAAGGTGCGTGTAATTGCCCCGGCTCCGTTTGTCTTGGCTTTGTTAAAGCAGTGGAAACAAAAACAGGCGGAAGCTAAACTGCTGTCGGGAAGTTTATGGCAGGGCTGGAAAACAGAAAAGGAAAGACAAGCCGCCATTGTGTTTACCAATGAGCTTGGCGGGCATCTCCATCCCCAAACCGTCTACAACCATATTAAAAAACTGGCGGCCTCCGTAGGTGCTCCCCAGGCCAGGGTGCATGATCTCCGACATACCTATGCCGTGTTGTCTCTCCAGAACGGCGACGATGTGAAAACGGTGCAGGGAAACCTGGGCCACGCTACGGCGGCATTTACGCTGGATGTCTATGGGCATGTGTCCGAGCATATGAAGGAGGTCAGCGCCCAGCGGATGCAGCAGTACATAGAAAACATGGGCTGACATTGTTAAAAAATCCCGTAAGGGTCAACACAAGGGTCAAAAGGGTATAAAAAAACCTTGAAACCATTGCGTTAATAGTGGTAAGGAACTCACGCAAGGAGACTGTTGGCTGACAATTCGTAGTGCAAAAGCGCAAGATGGGTTATGGATTTATAAATTATCCACAGCCCATCTTTGTGCTTATTAGAAGTTTACCAAGCAAGTGTGTGCCATCGGTCCCGTCTGCCTGGCTCTCTGCGCCGCGCGGTGGCTGGAATATAGTGGATTCAGAGTACGAATAGCCGCCGTATCACGTTTCTCCGTGATACGGCGGCTTTGAGTCTATAGCGGCAGAATATGGTCCAGGCCGGTACTGCGCCCCTGCTCTTTTTGCCGGGATTCGATTTGCCGGATGAAATAAGTCTATCCAGCGAGCGGGGCATTTTATTTCGATGCTGGCTCCTCTTTTCCTTTCTGAGCCTTGGCGGCCGTTCTCTTGTGTTTGCCGGCAATCAGCACGAGTGCTGCCAAGGCAGCCAAACCGCCCACGACAGCGGGGATCAGCCACAGGGCGCTCCGAGTAGATTGGATACAGAAAGTGCCCTGGGTTCCGGTCATGGTCAGCAATAGATACTGTCCGTTTTGGACGGCTTCCACCTGTTGCCACTGGCCGTTCTGATACTGCCAGACATGGGTACCGCTGTCAGGGCTTAACAGCCGCAAAGGAACGGAATCCTCTGGCTCCGCTCCAGCGAGAACGACGTCCCACACGACGGCCTGCTCCCCCGCCTCCTGGGGCGGAACCTGGACGCTGTCTGTCACATGGAGAACGGCGTCCCCGGTAAACTGTCCCTCCGCCAGGGCCAGGGCCAGCTTTCCGGACAGCTCCCGGCTGGCCACCACAGTAACCCAAGGGGTATAGACCGCGTTCACGGTCAGGTCGGAGCGCAGGCCGGAGACATCAAACTCCGGCCAGACGCCGTAATTGCCCTCCAGCTCTGGCACAGGGGGCAGGTCGAGCCTGGACAGGTCCTCCCCGTAGAGGAAGGGAATCTGCGCCACCGTTTTTTCCTCCGCCATCAGAGTCAGCGTAAAGGCGGTGAACTCTGGCGGAATATCGGGCAGCTGGCTCAGCGCGTTAAAGGGGATGGGCTCGGCCCGCCCCGCGTAGCTGACGCCGTCCACCCCGGCGGTGCCGGTGCCTACAAAGAGATTGCCGGACAGCGCCCCATCCGTCTCTATGCCGCCGGCAATGGCTCCCAGATACTCCGTGCCTTCCTCGATTGTGACGATGGCACGGCAGTCCCGCAGACGGCTGGCCCAGCCGGCAATGCCGCCGACGTAATTCTCTCCGGACAGGGTGCTCTTGACATGGGAGCTGCGGATGGAGGCGTCCGCGTAGCCGGCCACACCCCCCACATAGTTCCCGCCGGTGCTGGCTACCGGGCCGTAATTCTGGCACTCCAAGGCAGTACCCAGGTCCATGCGCCCCGCCAGACCGCCCACGCAGTCCTTCTTGCCGGTGACGGCCCCACGATTGACGCAGTTCATCAGCACCGCCTTGGTCTCGTAGCTGCTGCCAAAGGAGAACCGGCCGGTCGTGTCGTCCTCCGGGTCCAGGTCGAATTCAATGGCCACGGCACCGGCAATGCCGCCCACGTTGCGGTCTCCCTCCACGGTTCCCAGGTTGGAGCAGTCCGCCACCTTGCCCTCCCGGGTGGCGGAGATGTCCTCATCGGAGGTGTCCTGAATGATGCCCTCCAGGCCGCCTTCAGCGGTGTCCCTGGCGTCATCCATTGCGTCCAGCAGAAGGGTGAATACCGCGTTAAACTGCCGGTTGATGGCCCGCAGGTCGGCGGTCAGGGTGCCGTTCCCGGTCTGAAGGGCGCTGTTCAGCCCGTCCATCTCCTCCAGCAGGCCGCTCATGGCATCATAAAGGCTGTCGCCGGCCTGCCGGAAGTCCTCCCCCAGGGGGGTGAACTCCGCAGGACCGTCCTCGGTGAGCGTATCCACCGCATCGCCAATGGTATCCAGCGCCCGGCGCAGCAGCCGCCCGATGACGNCGGAGGTGTCAGAGGCCTCCTCCAGTGTATCCAGNGCGTCTCCCAGCTGGCTGGACAGAGCGCCGGAGCGGCTCAGGGCCTGCTGGAGCTGAGACAGGGCATCATCCAGATCATCCCCCGCTCCCCGCAGGGCGCGGAATGCCTGACGCAGCTCCTCCCGCGCCGCCAGAAGAGAGCTGACGGAGATGGAGCCGCTTCCCAAATCCAGAAAGCCTTGAAAGGCGTCCAGCGCGCGTTCCAGCCGGCTTACCGCCGTGGTCAGCCCGGAGGCGGACTGCCGCAGCTTCTCCACCGCGAGACGCAGGTCCCGCGCGGCCCGATCGCCGGTGTCCACCGCGCCGCCCAGAGAATCCAAAGCGTCCCCCAGCTGGCGGGACAGGCGCTCCAGCCGCCCGCCCACGTCGGACAGATCGTCCAGGGCGGGAGAAATTTTGTCCAGCGCGCCGGTGATGTCGGCGGTCAGGGTGTTGATGGTGCCGATGTTCTCGTCGGTAAAATCGGAAACCCGGTCCAGCAGCTCCTTGGTGCTGTCCTTGGCGCTGCCGGCGTAGTCTCCCATGGCGCTGAGCTGGGCGGAGACGCTGTCTCCGGTGCGCTCCGCGTCGTCCAGCGCGCGGTTAATCAGGTTTTCCAGGGTGTTCAGCTCCTGGCGCAGCTGCTCCAGCGTGTCCCGGCCAGGGTCCACAAGCACATAGGGCTCCGCCTGGCCCACAATGCCGCCCACGTCCTTCCGTCCGTAGACGGTGCCGCTGTTGGTACAGCCGGACAGATAGCCGTCCTGCCGCCCGGCGATGCCGCCGGTGTTGTACCCCACATGGGGGTAGCCCACCGTGCCGCGATTGACGCAGCTCTGCACCATGCCGCTGGAATAGCCCACGATGCCACCGGTATCAAAGCAGCCGTCCAGCAGGTGGTAGGTTTCGTCGTCCGCCGCGGCCTGCTCCTCCAAGATGGCAGCCGCATCCGCGTCCATCAGGTCCACATTGGTTTCCTTCCGGGTCAGATTCACTCCGGCGCTGCTTTCACATTTGAGCAGCAACCCCAAATTCCGGCCCGCAATGCCGCCGGTGATATTCTTGCCGCTGACAGAACCGGAGACGGAACAACCGGTAATCTCACCGGTGATGCTGTTGTATCCGGCGATGCCGCCCACGGTGGCATCCCCCTGAACCACGCCGTGAAAGGCACAGCTTTGCAGGGTTCCTGCGTTGTTGCCCACGATGCCTCCCACGGTGGAGCGGGTACCCCCGGGGGCCACCGTACCCTTGACGGTCAAGTCCCGTACCAGCCCGCCGGGCTGGATATAGCGGAACAACCCCAGGGTGGAACCGGCGGAGGTGAGACACAGCCCGGAGATGGTGTGTCCCTGGCCTAAAAAGGTGCCGCCGAAGGTGGGAATGGGGGTGAAATCCACCCCGCTCAGGTCCAGGTCGGCGGTGAGGGTAACAGTCTTGCCCTGGGACCAGGTGTCCAGAGCGCAGTTTTTCCCGAAACGCTGGAGGTCCGCTACGTTGGAGATGGTGACAGTGCTTTCCTCCGTGGCCCAGGCGGGCAGGACCAGCGAGGTCAGAATCCAGACCGCCAGAAGGATGGGGAACAGCCGGTCGACACGTTTACGCATGAGAATCCGCCCCCTTTCCCGCAGGGATTGCCGCTGGTTGGGGCGGCTCCTCCGGCCGGACAGCCCCCGTTGCCACCGCCGCATTGATGCTGCCATGGAGGATGCCGCTGAAATCGGCGTCCACCATGCCGGAGATGTATCCCCGGACGTGGCCGTCCACCAGCAGACTGCCGGTGTGGGTCTGGACGAGATGCCGGGTCTTCAGGGTAAAGGCAGTCTTTTCAATGATGGTGTCGCCCAGCAGCAGAATCTGGGGAAGGATACCCATCACCAGGAAGATGGAGATTAACGTGCCCCGGCCCAGACACACGCCGATGGAGGCGATGGAGGCTGTGGTGGACAGCAGGCCGATGGCCACGCCGGCGGAGGCCAAAATAGTGCCTGAGGTAATAATGGTGGGGAAAGCCTCATTCAGCGACTTGATAACCGCATCCTTGAGGGACATGGTCTGTTTCAGCTCCACATAGCGGTTGGCGATGACAATGGCGTAGTCAATATTTGCGCCCATCTGGATGGAGCTGACCACCAGATAGCTGAGGAAGAACAGGGGTTCCTTCTGTAAGTAAGGGAAGGAGAAGTTGATCCAGACACTGCCCTGGATGACCAGGATCAACAGCACCGGAAGCCCGGCGGATTTGAAGGTAAACACCAGCACCAGAATGACGAATACGATGGTCAAAATGCTGATGAGCATGTTGTCGTTGCCGAAGGAGGCGGACAGGTCAAAATCGCTGGTGGAGTTGCCCACCAGGAGGGAATTTTCCGGGTAGTAACGGCCCACAATTTCATGCAGAGTGTCCAGAAAAGTGNAGGTCTCCTCCCCCTCCTCGGGCAGGTTGAGCTGTAAGACCAGACGGCTGTAGTTCTCCCCCTTCAATTGCAGCTGGGCGTCGGTCAGCTGGACGTGGAGGTCCTCAATGGTCTCAGTCATGTCCGCGTCCAGAGAGATGTAGCCCTCGTCCATCATGTCATAGACATACAGGAACATATCAATCAAGGGTACGCCGTAGCTGTCCAGGCCGGAAACTACCTGTCCGTAGTCCTCCTGGTCCACGGCGTAGGCGGAGTAGAGCAGCCGGGCCACCTCAATATCCAGATCGGTCAGCTCGGCAAACTGCCGGGGTGTCAGCCGGTCTGTGAGGACATAGCCGTCCATGGCATCCACATTGGCCAGGCCCAGCACCGTGTCCGTCTCGGGCATACGATCCAGTTCCCGGAGCAGCCGGCCCTCCTGCTCATAGTCCCCCTTGGGCACGATAACCGCCAGGGTGTTCACCCGGCCAAAGGTTTCGTTCACCCGCTGCTGGGCAATCTGGGCGTCGCTCTGGCGGAAGGTGGTCAGCTCGGTCTGCCCGTAGGCGTAGGGGCAGCGGTTGGCGAACACAAAACCGCCAATCAGAAGCACCACAAACAGGGGCGGCATGACAAAACGGGTTTTCACCGCCAGCCGGCCCCAGGCGGTGATTTTGGGCACAAAATTCCGGTGGTGGGTGCGGTCGATCAAACTGCTGAAGCTGAGCAGCAGCCCGGGCATCAGGGTAAACACGGCCAGCAGGCTGAGCACAATGGACTTCATCAGCACCAGGCCCAAATCCTGACCAATCCCGAACTGCATGAAGCACATGGCCCCCAGGCCGGACAGGGTGGTCATGGAGGAGCCGGCAATCTCCGGAATGGCCTTGCTCAGGGCGGCCACCACCGCCTCCCGGGCCTCCAGCTGCTCCCGCTCCTCGGTGTACCGGTGGCAGAGGATGATGGCGTAGTCAATGGCCAGGGCCAGCTGGAGGACCACCGCCACCGAGTTGGAGACAAAGGATATTTCGCCAAAGATAAAGTTGGTGCCCTTGTTCATCAGTGCCGCCATGCCAAAGGTCATAAGTAGCACCGGGATCTCCATATAGGTGTGGGAGGTGAACAGCAGCACCACCAGGATGATGACCACGGCAATCACCATGACCACCTGCATCTCGGCGTTCAGACTTTCAGAGGCGGAGTCGCCGGTGTCGCCGGTGATATAGACGTCATACCCGTCCAGAAGGGCTTTGACACCATCCAATCCCTCCAGACTCACCGGGTCAGTGGCGGTCCCGTCGTAGGTGATGGAAAACAGGGCGGAGCCGTTGGTGTAGTGGTCCCTGGAACCGTTGAACTCCACCGATTTTACACCTTCCATCATCTCTATCTGCTCCGCCAAGCTCTCCGCCTGACGGTAGGAGATATTGTCCACCATAATGCGGCTGGTGCCAAAGGTGACAAACTCCGCCTCCATCACGGTCAACCCTTGCCGGGTCTCGGTGGTGTCAGACAAGTAGCTGGTCAGATCGTCGTTCACCGCCACCCAGCCGCTGGAAAAGACGCAGAAAATAGCTGCTCCGATGTACAACAGGTAAAAGGCTTTGCGTTTGTCCACAATAAAAGCCGCAATCCGTTCCATCGGGCTTTGCTTTTCCGAAACTTCTACTGTGTGCCTGCTCAACCTGAACGCTCCTTTCAAACTCTATGATAGACAATGGTACTCTGTTTTTCTTGGAAATGCAAGTGGTCAACAGAAAGATAATGTTGTCACTTCCATCGTCCCCTTTTTACATTGAATTATATGTATTATACATGATTGAATAAGTAAACCAATACATAGAAATATATGTATGATACGTTCCTTGAAAAAGTGGGACTGACATTGAAAAGCGTGATGGAATTGTTTCGGGAACTGCGGGAAGATCACGATTACTCTCAAAGTGATATAGCAGCCGTTTTGGGAATTTCTCAGCAGCATTATTCCAAGTATGAGACGGGAGAATATGAATTTCCGCTGCGGCATTTTATCACGCTGGCAAAATACTATAGTGTGTCTGCTGATTATCTAATCGGGCGGTGTTCCTATGATGAAAAGAAGCCTTTGGAGATGGTATATGTCACTCGTGATTGTACTTGTGAGAAGCTGGTGCAGGATATACTTTCTTTAAGCGAACATGGAAGAGAAGCTGTTGTGGAGTATATAGAGTTACAGCGGTTGAAGGAAAGGCAGAAAAAGTGATGCTTTCTTTGGGGGGTTGGTTTGCGGCCCGTGCGGACAACCTTACGCTCAAAGGTGACTGAAAAGGGAGCGGGGG
>NZ_CAJMXG010000132.1:0-8064 GCF_905219725.1 Oscillibacter sp. CU971 | reverse complement strand
TTCAAGCCAAATCAACGCAGTCCTGGCGGAAAAAGATGCCCAAAGACGGCGTTTTGCCATTTTTCAAACAAGGCCTAATAGGCAACTGCCCATTCAGCCGTTTTGATAATGTGGAAATTTGATAGGCGTTTACAACGAAATGCCGCCCAAAAAATTGGGCGGCATTTCGCTTTTCTTGACCGAATTTTGACCTTTGCCCGTTATACTCGACCTACCAAAGCAAAGGAGGCCATATATGCGAAAACGATTGATTGCCGTTCCCCTGCTGTGCGGCGCTCTTTTTTCCCTCGCCGCCTGCGGGAACTATGCCATTCCGGACAGCACGCCCCCGCCGTCACAGGCTGTCGCCGCAAACCCGTTTGAGGCGGCGGAGGAGGATGCCGGATTTTTGGCAATGCTCACCCACGAAGCCGCTTCGGCTGATTTCTCCGAGAGCGGGGAGCGTCTGCCCTTTCCCTATGACGGCGGCGAGTTTCGGCTGGACTACCGATTCTCCCTCACCGGCAGGATGGATACGGTTGGATTTCTCCTGTTTCTGGACGGCCAGCCCCAGCCCTACAAGGTGAACGATACCACAGCGGAGTATGAGTATTGCCATAGCTTCCCCGCAAAGGAGGATCAGAGCTTTTCCTTTCTCTTTGAGCCTGTGACCGGCAGCGCCGGCGATACGCTGGCCCTGACCGTGGTGAGCATCACGAACCCGGACTTCCAGCCGGATATGGAATCCACCTCCAGCTATGGCTGGTATCATAAGACGCTGGAATCCTGTGTTGAATTGCAGTTCAACGCGGACGCGCCCGCCGCCCATTCAAACCTTCCGCCCGTCCAGAAAATCTTTTCNCAAAGCGAATTGCGGGAGGAAAAGGTCACAGCGCAGTATGTGGAAAACGAGCTTCCCAAATACGGCTGGGGCGGTGTGAGCATGGATACGCTGGACAGCGGGATCTATTATACGTTCTCCTGTGACGGCGGTCTCATTTATGACAACCTGCGGGTCTCCGCTCCCGTCACCCTGCGCTTTACCATGTGCGGCACAGCCGGAACAAGTTACAGCATCGCTTTTTTCCTGGATCACCGGCCGGTGAAGCTTGACGAAAGCACCTCCTGCTCTGTTACATTGAGCAAAGGCGGCGTCATGGAGCTTGAGGCCGTGATTGACCCGGATATGCTGGGGGATTTTAACACCCTTTACTGCGTCGCTGTGCCGCGGGGCGAAGGCTTCACCCCGTTCTTTAAGAGCAATTCCATTCTATTATATAAGGATGTATCGAATTAAGCTGCAAGGAGAAATGAAAATGAAAAAACCATTCTGCGTCACATTTGCGCTGATTTTTACCCTGGCGTTGTCCGCCTGCGGCAAAACGGATGCCCCTGCCCCTGCGGTTTCGGGAAGCGATCCCTCCGACACTCCCGTGGTTTCTGTTCCGACCCCTGGCGGACAGCCGGGACAATCCCCTTCTTCCTGCACCTTCGACCCCGCCCTGTTTGGCGGCAAGCTCCGGAGCTGCGCCTATGCCGGGAATGGGACGCTCCTTGTGCTGGCGGACAAGCTGTATCTCTACGACACAGGGACTTCCTCGGTGCTGGCCACCGCAGAAGCGCCCCTGCGCGACTTTGAAGCCCAGGCCATTGACGGGGGCTACGTCCTGTCCGGCATGGGCGATAGCGGCATGATGGCGTACATCTACGACAGCTCGCTCTCTCTGAAGAAGGAGATCGCGGTGAATGAGCTTTTGCAGGGAGATTTTGTTGTCAGCGAAACCGGGGGCACAGCGGCCTCCACGGACGGGAAAAAGCTGGCCTTCGCCGCCTTGGGCGGACTGTATCTGTATGACCTGGAAAGCGGGAGCCTGACTACCCTCCTGGACGTGGCCCAAAACGCCGGAACAGNCAGCATCAGTATTTCCATGCTGAACGGTGCTGCCTTTGCCCAGAACAACAGCCAGATCGTGTTCTTTGGCAGCGGCAGCTCAATTCCCGCGGCAGATGGCGAGGAAGACTTTTCCATCTACGGGAGCGTTGCCGTGGATGGCAGCAGTCTGAAGCTCACAAAACCGTCCGGCNATGAAATGGAAGAAATGCAGAGCAGCGTCAGCCGGTTATTTTTCCCCCAGGCCTTTACCCAGGCCGATGGGACGCTGCTTTGGGTGGACCGGGCAACAGGCAGCGCCAATACGCNTTCCTTCTCCGCCAGCGGTGAGGGCAAAGGCGGCGTATACGGCTCGGAGCAGGGGAACTATGTGGCGACCGCCGTTTTGGACGGCAGTCTGACCGTTCGCGTCTATGACGTGGCCTCCGGCGAATTGGCTGCCACCGAAGTGATTGAGAACTCCGACCCCGCATATTTCTACCGCATCCCCAGGATTTACCTATTGGACGGAGCCAAGACCGCCGTAGTTGTTCTCGGAGGCAGTATCGACGAACTTGATACGCTGGTATCTGTATTTGAATTTTAAGCCAGCATAATTTTAATGGATAAAGGAGAATCCAAACATGAAAAAGACGATTTGCTTGCTTTTAACCGCGCTCCTTACAGTGNCGTCGCTGTCTTTCGNACAAGCCAGCGCTCTGGCGGCGCCAGCCGGCCCCGTAAAGTGTGTGTTTAATTCCTCCCAGTTTGACGGAAAAATCCGGGAGTGCGCCTATGCCGGGGATGGAAGGCTTTTCGTAGCGGCGGATAAGCTGTACCTCTATGATACCGCCGCAGGCTCGGTGCTGGCCAAAACGGAAACACCCCTGCGCTCCTTTGAGGTCCAGACCATTGACAAGGGCTACATTCTCTCCGGCATGGGCGATGACGGCATGATGGCGTATATCTATGACAGCGCCCTTACGCTGACCAAGAAAATTGCGGTCAATCACCTTTTGACGGAGGACTTCGTGGTCAGCGAAACCGGTGTAGCGGCCTCCACGGACGGAAAGAAGCTGGCAATCGCCACCCTGAAAGGGCTGTATCTGTATGATCTGGAAAAAGAAAAGCTCACCACTCTGCTTGATTTGACGAAAAAGGCCGGCACATCCAAGATTCAAATTTCCGTTGTGGATGGCGTTGCGTTTTCCCAGGACAACAGCCAGATCATGTTCTATGGCGGAGGTCAGTCCATTCCCGCCAAAAAGGGTGAGAACAGTTTTTCCATCTATGGGAGCCTTGCCTTGGACGGCAGCAATTTGAAGCTCACGAAGCCGTCCTCTTACAGCATTGAGGAAATCCAACGCAGAACCGACCGCCTGTTTTTCCCCCAGACCTTTACCCGCAATGACAGGACGCTGCTCTGGCTTGACCGGAAAACCGGAGACAAAAGCACGCTCTCCTTCGCAACTAAGAAAGAGGGCCGTAACGGTGTGTACAGCTCGGAGCGGGGGAACTATGCCGCCACCGCCGTTTTGGACGGCAGCCTGACCGTTCGTGTCTATGAAGCGGCTTCCGGCAAGCTGCTTGCCACCAAAGTCATTCAAAATTCCAATAAAACATACTTCTACCGCATCCCCAGCATTTACCTTCTGGACGAGGCCAAGACCGCCGTGGTGCTTCTCGGAGGCAGCATCGGTGAAGTGGATACGCTNGTGTCTACATTTACCTTTGGTGAATAACGTGGAGATTACATTTGAAAGCGTATCGAAGCAATACAAGAAAAAATATGCGCTGAAAAACTTTACCGCCACATTGAACGAGGGCGTGTACGGCCTGCTGGGCGAAAACGGAGCCGGAAAAACCACGCTTATCAATATCTTTGTGGGCATCCTGCGCGGGGACAGCGGCACGATCCGGGTGGAGGGCCGGGATGTGCGGACGCTGGGTAAGACATTCCTGTCTCAAATCGGCTATATGCCGCAGTATCCTATCTTCTACCGGGATTTTACCGTCAAGGATTTCCTGCTCTATATGTGTGCGCTGAAAGACATTCCCACCCATGAAGCGGAGGCCCGAGTTTCGGAGCTGCTGGCCACGGTGAACCTGACGGACGCGCGGGGCAAGAAAATCGGCGCGCTCTCCGGCGGTATGCGCCAGCGCGTCGGCATTGTGCAGGCCATGCTGTCCGACCCGAAGATTTTGATTCTGGATGAGCCTACCGCCGGTCTTGACCCCAGCGAGAGGATACGGTTTCGGAACCTGATCTCCCGGTTTGCCCAGGGCCGGACGATCCTGCTGGCAACCCACATCGTTTCCGATGTTGANTGCATCGCGCGGGAAATCCTGCTGCTGAAACAGGGGACGCTGCTCATGCAGGGAACGCCCGCCGCGCTGGAACGGAACATTGCGGGCAAGGTGTGGAATATAACCGCCGGGGCCGAGGACGCCGCGCTGCTGACCGATATGTACTGCGTCAGCAACATGAAACAGGAGGACGGACGGTTTACCCTTCGCATGGTTGAGGACGGATGCCCGTTCAAGACCGCACAGCCTGTCCAGCCCAACCTGGAGGATGTGTTCTTGTACTATTGCAGGGGGGAGCGCCATGGTACGCCTGATACGGTATGAATTTATCAAGCAGTTCTGCAAGCGCTCCATTCTGGCGCTCTTTGTGGTGTTCAGCCTCGCCAACCTGTTCAAAATCTATGGCGAATACAAATCCTATTCCTATCTGACGGACGGGAACGGAGAGCGGAGCTGGCACACGCTTCATTGGCAGCTTTATGAGGAATACCGGGGGGAAATCACCCCGGAGAAGATCGAACGCCTGCTTGCGGCTTATCAGCCTCTTGTGGAGGCCACGTCAGATATGACCGCAAGCACAGCCACCGATGACCCCAACACGATGACCGGGAACCTGTACAGCGACAGGAACCTGCTGGACAAGTATTTTGTGCAGCCCATGCAGTATTCCTATGAGTACAGCCGCCGGTCGGAGCAAGCGGCAAATAGAGCGCGGCAAAGCGCCGCGCTCTATGGGGAACGGGGAGCGGTCTATCAGCGGAGGGAGAGCGGCGCGATCTATAATCTTTACGCTGGCCGCACCATCCCCGCCTTTGCCTACCGGGAAATGTGCAATTACTATCTGAACTATGATTTTTCCATTGTCCTGACCCTCCTGCTCTGCCTCTATGGGATCATCGGAACCTTTGTGAGCGAACGGGAGACGCAGATGGATATGCTGCTGCTGGTAAGTCCCAACGGCGGCAGAAAAACAGTCCTGGCGAAAATTCTCGCGGCCACCCTGTTTCTGCTCTTGACCTCGCTGTGGTTTTCTTTCCTCGACCTGATTGGCTTTGCGGCCTCCTTTCAGACCTTGGAAGGGCTGGCCCTGCCGGTGTTCGCGATTCCGAACTTTGCGGAAGTCTCTGTCAATCTCAGCATTTTTCAGTATGTCCTCCTGTCTGCCGTCCTCAAATGCGCCGGCGCATGGGTGATGGGGATGCTCTGGCTGCTGGTTTCGATGTTCTGGAAAAATGCCCTGCTCCCCTTTGTCATTGACTTTGCGCTCTGTATGGCGCTGACCGTCAGCGGAGCCGCCTGCGCCTACTCCAATTTCTTCTGGACAAAGGTGCTGAACCCTTATTCTCTGCTGGCAAACCGTGTTCTCCTGGGCAAAACAGAGTTTGTAAACCTGGGCGGATTCCCCGTCCTGACCTGGCAGGCCGCAGCATGGTTTGCCCTGATCGCGGGCCTTGCGGCGGCTGCTATGATTTATTTTCTGTCAGCGGAAAACGGTCACCGCTGTGTTCGGAGGGCAAAATGAGTGTTTTCTCTTATGAATGGAAAAAACTGATGGTTATGCAGCGGGGCCTGCTCTATATCCTGGCCGCGCTCCTGGCCGGCACGGTTTGGCTGGCCGCGGCCGACAGGCCGCAGAACAGCGCGATGGAAGAATACCGCGAGGAATACGAGTGGTATCTGGAGCGGCTGGACGGGGCCTGCACAGAGGAAAAGGCCGCTTGGCTGGAGCAGGAGGCCCAGGCCATCACGGAGGCCCGCAGTACCCGATCTCAATCCCAGGAAAACTATTACAGCGGCCAGATCACAGAGGAACAGTATGAGCGGCAGATCGCGGAGGTCAACACGGTATTGGCCCATGAGCATGGGTTTGAAGCCGCGTACCGGCAATATTTATATATCTGCGAGGACACCGGCAATCGTTACTTTCTGAAAACAAACGGCTGGGCGGGGCTGTTTTCCGCCCAAACGCTGGACTTCCCGCTGTTCCTTGTCATTTTGATTTTGGCATCTGCGGTTTTTTGCTCGGAGTATAGCTGCCAGATGGACGCGCTTTTGCGGACGGCGGCCCAGAGCCGCAAGAGCGCCGGAAGCAAAGCCGTCATGACCCTCTGCGCCGTGTTCGCTCTCTGCGGAGGGCTGGCCCTGATTCGCTTTGCTTTCTTCGGAATAAAATACGGCCTGCCCCACGGGGAGTACCCTGTTCAGAGTATCGCCAGTTTCGGGGGCAGTACAAAAAATATCTCCCTGCTGGCCGCGTATCTGATTTTGACCGTCCTGCGCTGCTNTGGCTCGGTGTATCTCGCCGCCCTGCTGCTCTTTACCTCCGTTTTGGTGAAGAAATATGCTTTGACGGTGGTGATCGGGGTGGCATCCACCTTGATACCGTACATCGGCTTGTCCAGACAGATTTGCTATCGCTTGCCGCTGCCCCTGCCGTTCCTGCTGGCAACCGGATTCCTGGAAGGGACTTCCTCTGTGGAGGATTCGCTGACAGGTGAACCCATCGTNACTTTTTCGGAGCGCTCCCCCCAGGAGCTGCTGGCCCTGCTGGGCCTGTCCGCTGTGTGCTGCGCCCTCATGGTATGGTGGGTCCTGCGGCAAAACACAAACTGCTGGCAGTTTGGAAGAAAATTCGTCAGAGGCCGCGGGGCTGCCGCGCTCTGCCTGCTGGTGCTGCTCTCGCTGTCCGGCTGCTCTGCCGCAGAATCCGCAAATGGGATATTCAATTCATCCTCGCAAAGTGTGTCGGAAACTTACAGTGTGATCTTCGACGATCAGACGCGGAGATACACTCTTGAAAACCGGGCAGCCGGCGCCTTGACGGATTTGCCCCTCTCTCCGCTGTTCGGGGCCTTTTCGGATGGGGAATCCGTCAAAGCCGTCTATATGGATGCCCCGTATATTTACTATATGACCTCCCGTACGGAACAGTATGTGGATCGGGTCGGCAGCTACAACAGTACCGCTACCCAGGTGTCCATCGTCCGGCTTGATACAGAAACTTTTGAGGAACAGGTTATTTTCGAGAAAATAACGGACAGCGGGCGATCTCTGCTGGGAATTGATTATACCGTGGGGGATACCTGGATGTTTCTGCAATACTGCTACGGCTTTTTCCTAAACAGCGACAGCCTCTTTTTCATTACGAATGATGGGATTACGGAAGTGAGCAGGACGATCCAGCGAACGCAGGTGCTGGACATCCCCACCGGGGGGAATATAGCGTTTGATGGGCGGACGATCTACTTCATCAACGAAAATTCTCTGCTGACAGCGTATGACACCAAGACCCACAAGGAAAGACCGTTTCGGAATATGGTTGCCTCTGACTTCTGCCTGACCGGGCAGGGGCTGTACTTTATCAACCGCATGGATTCCGAATGCGTTTATCTATGCGGTAAAGACGGCGTTGGCAGTCTGAAGATTTCAAATGACCCGGCTCTGTCTGTTGGTTATGACGGCGAGAAAGTTACCATGATTCTAAAATCGGACGGGAAGGAGGTGGTTTTTGAGCCGTGACGGTACGGGAGCGCCAAGCATCCGTCAGAGCAAGGCGAAAAAAGCGCGGCAGAAGGCTGATGATCGCCTATGCTTCGCGTGGTGTAATCTTCCTTCTGCTGGCTCCGATCATGGTCGGATCATTCTCTTTTCGTGCATTGTATTTCCAATTATTAGTGTATTTTAATATATATAAAATAGGGATTTTGATTCAAGCCGTTTTGCTCACCGCTGTAAACAGCGGTGAGCAAAACATGACACATATTACTTCCGGCCTTTCAGTTCGGAAGTAATATATTATAGAATGAACTATAACTAATATTTGAGGTGAATCTTAGGGAAACGCTGATTTAATCCCCCCAAATGATAAAAGATGTGATAAAATAAAGGAAAGGGGGCGCGGGGTATGA
>NZ_CAJMXG010000131.1:2036-8076 GCF_905219725.1 Oscillibacter sp. CU971 | reverse complement strand
CTCCGGCGCTGTGGCTTCCACTCGCCGTCAGCCAAGACAGCGCCTCGCCCACCGTACAGCCACGGCGGAACTCCCCTCGTTCATCCCAAAGCGGATTGCGGCTCAAGTCCATTTCCAGATATCCTCCTGTTCTATTATCGCAACTCAATATATTGTAGCTGGGCACAGTTGGAAAAGCAATGTCTGGAACAGAGAAAAAGAGGAGGCTTTTTTATAAAACATTTCTTCGATTCAGGCTTGACAACCACGAAGTCATTCCGCCGCAGTCATTTCCTCCAAGGCCGGCCGCTCCGCGCATTTCCTCGCGCTGGCTAAGCCAAAGAATATTTTCCTTCCTCACCGTTTACGGCCGCGCCGAAAAATGCTATAATGGCGCAAACTGTACCGCGGGGAGGTGACCGCTCCATGTACCGTATCGCAATCTGCGAAGACGAACCGTTGATGGCCCAGGAAAACGAGGCCACGCTCTGCCGGGTTCTGGAAGCCGGCCACTTCCAGCGGGACATTGATTTTTCCGTTTCCAGCTTCTCCGCGGCGGAGCCGCTGCTGACCGCTCTGAGGAATCAACCCTCGGCGTTCCATCTGCTCTTGCTGGATATTCGGCTGGCGCGGGAAAACGGCGTGGAGCTGGCCAACCGCCTGCGGGAATGGAATGTGGACTGCTCCATCATCTATATCACCTCTTACGATGAATACATGTCCGGCTCCTTTGCCACCCACCCGCTGGAATATCTGATGAAGCCGGTGGACGAGGAACGGCTGGAAAAGGCCATCCAGTGGGATCTGCAAAAAAACTACCGCCCGGAACAGCTTGCGCTGCCCGTCAAAGGCGGCTCACGCAGAGTGGAGGCAAAAGACATCCTCTATGCGGAGGCGGTCAACCACAAGTCCGCCGTCCATTTGCCGGGGGAAGAAATCCCCGTCAACCTGAGCTTTCGGGAACTGCTCTCCCTTCTGCGGGGAGACACGTTCTGCCGCTGCCACCATAGCTTTGTCGTAAATCTGGAGCACGTCCTTAAGCAGACCACACGCGGGCTGCTGCTGGACACGGAGATGGAGATTCCCGTCAGCCGCACCTACCGGCAGGAGGTCGCGAAACGATTTGTCGCTTTCATGAAATAGAGGCCGCCCGCCTGTGGACTGTCACAGGCGGGCGGTTTTTCACTCCGGCATTTGCAGGGCGGTGGCGGCGGAAAAGACACCGTCCGAANATTGCNGCNCCANCTCGCNCCGGTATTTCCTCGCAACCGCCTGNACCGCTTTCAGACCATAGCCNTNGACGGACGGGTCCTCTTTGGTGGTGCGGTACAGACCGCTTTCCCCATCATAGTCCACTGGGGCAAAACAGGAATTTTCCACCCCGATATACAGATGAAAGCCCCGAATGTGGAGATCAACCATCAGCCACTTCCGTGCCCCCTCCGGGGCCTGGGCGTTGGCCTCCAGTGCGTTTTGCAGCAGGTTCATCAGCACCGTGCAAAGCTCCGTGTCCGGGAAAGGCAGCGTCTCCGGTATATCAATCCGGCGCTCTACTGCAATCCCCTGCTTCTGGGCCCGCGCCAGCATGGTGGTCAGCACGGCGTTGATGGCCGGGTGAGGCGCGCAGGTCAGGGCGGGAATGGATGCCACGTCGGACACCAGGGTACTCAGATAAGCATCCAGTCGCTTACTCTCCCCCGCGCGGGACAGATTTTGCAAGACCAGATAATGATTTTTCACCTCATGCCGCAGCTCCCCCAGGGCGGCGGCGCTTTCCCGCACGACGGCAAGCTGTTCCCGCGTCAGGCTTTCGCGGGCGGACAGCACCCGCATTTCCGTCTCCCGTTCAGCCACGCGGCGGATCAGGGCCGCCGCGCTGTCCAAAAAGCACAGCGCCAGCAGCAGGCTGTTCCAATAAAACAGCTCTGTGTCAATCCAGGAAATCGGATCGGCGAGAAACGCCCACAGGATGGACGCCCGAGGGCCCTCCCGCGCCGCCGGGAGCATACTCAGCAGTACGATGGCCGCGACGCTCCCGCCCAGCCAGGGCAGAAACCGGCGGAACACCGGATTGCCGTCCCGAACCTCCAGCGCGGCGCAGACCAGCAGGGCGGCGATGGTAACGCAGAACGCAAGCCCGGCATAGACGGCGATACCGGAAAAGAGCGGGACCACCGTCTGAAATCCCGCCGTCACAAAGTAGAACAGCGNGGGCAGGNCGGCAAAGGGCGCGAACGCCTTCCGCCGTTNTTTCATGCCCAGCAGCAGGTACAGCGGCGGCGCGGCGAACAGCAGCGCCCGGGACTGACACAGCGCCAGCCCGTAGAGCGCGGGCGGCAGGCTGAACAGGGAGAAGTTTTGCAGATAGAAGCACGCCGCCTGGCCCAGGGCGGCAANGCTCAACAGCAACACCGGCCAGGGCCGGGTCCCCTCCAGCCAGCCGTACAGGAACAGGCCCAGCGCCAGCAGAAAGAGCACGCCGAACACGGCGGCGGGAAAGGCGCGAAGGCNGGTATCGNCGCGGGTCTGTTCATCGATCATCACGCTGTCGGTGAGATAGAGGGAGGGCACCGGGTCCTCCGGGCCCTTCTCCATGGCGAGGGCCAGGGTCTTCCCGCCCCAGTCCGGCGGCAGCGTCACGTACAGATTGCCCAAGCCCGCCGGAAGCCGCTGGAGGGGCGCGCCGTCCAGCCGCAGCTCCGCCGCCGCGTACAACTGCCGGATTTCCAGAATCGGGCGCAATCCCTCCGCCCGCTCCGGGAGGGCGTACTCCAGCGTCAGCGGGCCCTCATAGAGGTACAGCCCGTCCAGCCCCGGCGCGCCGGTTACAGCCGTTGGCGTCAGGCGGGCGGGCTCCCGCCGGGGGACCGTCTCCGCCGCCAGCAGCCACGCAAGGCCCGCCGCGCACAGCAAAAACAGCGCCAGACAGCCGGCCCGCCGTTTTCCCATCCGCATAGTCCGCCCTCCTCGATGCCGTTTGTCCTTAGCGTAACCGGGAAATTTGCCGCTGTCAAGGGGCGGGGCATGTTATCTGGTAGCGAAATCGTGCATTCTGGTCGAGGGGCCTTGTTTTTGGGGGAGGGGTTTGTGTATAGTGTGGAATAGAATAGTACGGCAAAAACGGATGAAGAAAGGGGCGCGCCCCTTTCTTCCGTCCCCCATGGGGGACGGAATTCCCTTTGCCGGAACGAGGAGGTACACGACATGAAACGAAGGATCTTCAGCATCNTCACCGCCCTGGCCCTGTGCCTGGGGCTGCTGCCCCTCCGGGCGTTCGCGGCGGACGCGCCGGTAAATAACCCTGTGCTGGATATCTCGGAGGGAGGCATTTTCATATNAAAAGACACAAAAGGCAGCGACTTGTGTGCGTACCGGCAAATAAAGAGTGACGATGACAANAANCCTTTCATACCGTACACCGGCGCGATCACCATAACGGGGACCTCGAAGTCGTGGTACAACCTTACAGTCATTGGCGTGGAGGCCACTATCCGCCTTCAAAACGCGCGCATCGCGCCCACTGTCACACAAGACAATGATCCCGGCGGCCTCAATGCGCTGAATATCCAGAGGGGCGCCAAGGTCGACCTTATCCTGGAGGGGACCAGCACCCTGAAAGGCAGCGGAAGCTTCAGGAGGGAGCACGAAGGGGTCGCAGGTATCCTTATCAGCGAGGATTCCAGCACTGGCGCTTCTGTTCTGAGGATATCCGGAATCGGAACACTGAACGTAGAAGGCGGCGACTCTGTGAGGCAGGTGCCAAGCGCCTCATCATCTCCCCTGGAAGGCGGCAACGGGATCACCTTCGCCGGACAGGCAGGTCTCCACGTTATGGGCAACGCGACCGTGAACATAACAGGCGGAAACACAGGGCTGGCGCGCCAATACCAGGGGAATGGGATATGGGCGGAGCCGAGTGCTTCGTCTGGCGGCGCTTCGCTGGAGCTGTCCGGCGGAGCGATGAGCGTCATGGGAANGTTCGGATGCTATATGAGAGAAGCCTTCCAGCTGCGCCAGACCGGGGGAACGTTCTCTATGGAAGGGTCCGGTGGGTTCTATTCCCCAGATACAGCGTATCAGGTGGAGGTCAGCGGCGNCTCTATGGACGTCCACAGCTATGGGGCGGAGGCCATCAATGACCTCGGAAAACTGACGGTCGGCGGCAAAGACACCAGCGTCACCCTGAGCACAAACGGCATCCGCACCGACGCTGTCGGCGGGAAGACGCAGTTCACCGTAAGTCCGGAGGTCGGGTACGCCGCGATCCTGAAAAGCGGCGCCAACGAGGCGTCCGCCAGAAGGACGCCCTATCCGGAGGAGACGGCTTTGTCCTCCGTCAAGGGGAAATACGTCAACGTCACCTTCTCCAATGAGAGAAAAAACCTGACGGTAACGGACGGCGGCGCGGGAAGCTCCGGGAGTGGGAGCTATCTGCCCGGCCAGACGGTGGACATAAGCGCCGGGACCTTGGAGGGCAAGAGTTTCAAGTGGTGGGAGCATGTTTCCGGCGACGGCAGAATCGCGAACACCGGCGCGGCGGATAGCACCTTTACCATGGGCTGGGAGGACGCGGTGATCCGGCCCGCCTTTGTGACCGGACATATATTTGGGGAATTTGCGGTCAACGCCGAGGACGACAAAATAGGCGACTGCTCCTATAACGACGGCGTTCTGACCATCTCCGGCAGCGGGACCTACGCCGTCAGTATGGCGACCCCCGGTACGACGACCGGACATCGTATCCTCTTAAGCGGAGGCAGCCCCACGGTCATCCTGGACAGCGTGCTGATCAGCAGCGGGAGCAATTCGGCAATTGGACTTGCATACGACAAAACTACCAACGCCACCCTGATGCTCAGCGGCACAAGCGTGCTGTCCGCCGCCACAAACGNGACTACACCNGGAATCGCGGTCTNGACCAACTCAAAATATGCTCACGCAAGTCTGACCATTACCAGCTTGAAGGGAGACGGCAGCACCGACGGGCGGCTGGAGGTCAGCGGCGGCAACGGGATAGGAGCCTCCGGCATACGGGCCGCAGGNAATATCACCATCAAANGCGGAACGATTATTGCCAGAGGAAGCGGCCAAACACTCAATGGCGGATGTGGGGTCGGCAGTACCAAAGGCGGCAGGGTCACCATCAGCGGCGGCGACATCACCGCGACAGTAAGCGGCGGCAAATTTGTACAACAAGCCTTCTGCGGGGGTCCAACTCTCGAAAACGACCCCAGCATCAAGGTAAACGGCAGCTTTGCCCACCGGGTAAGCGGGACAAATGTCCGTATCTACTACGGCAGCCAGGGCGGCTCCTCGGTGCGCTCCGTGGCCGTCGACCCCCAGAGCGGAGCGATTCTCGCCGGAGAAACCCTGCAATTTACGGCCCAGGTGGAGGGCGGCGGCAACGCGGACAAAACGGTTTCCTGGTCCGTCACCGGCGCTTCGTCGGCGGGGACTTCGATTGACGCAAACGGCCTCCTCACCGTGGCCCCGGATGAGACGACCGAGACCCTGACGGTCACCGCGACCAATGACTACAGCGGCCTGAAGGCCAGCGCCGGCGTCACGGTCCAGCGGCAGTCTGTTTTCTTCAGCGTGACTGTAGAGACTGAGGGCAATGGTACGGCGTCCGCTACTCCGGACTCTGCGGAAGCGGGGACTGAAATCAACCTGACCGCTGTGCCGGAGGAGGGCTANCACTTCAAGGAATGGCAGGTGGTTTCCGGCGGCGTGACGGTCAGCGGCGACAGTTTTATCATGCCAGCCGAAGATGTGACCGTCAAGGCGGTGTTTGAGCAGGACATCCCGCCGGAGCCGGAGACTTACACTGTGACCGTGCAGACCGATGGCAATGGTACGGCATCCTCTTCTCCGGTCTCTGCCACAGCGGGAACTGAGATTGCCCTGACCGCCGCGCCGGACAACGGCTACCACTTTAAAGAGTGGCAGGTGGTTTCCGGCGGCGTGACGGTCAGCGATGACAGGTTTACCATGCCCGGCGAAAACGTGACGGTCAAGGCGGTGTTTGAGCAGGATGACGATCCCTCCCCGCCGCCGGAGA
>NZ_CAJMXG010000131.1:0-1929 GCF_905219725.1 Oscillibacter sp. CU971 | reverse complement strand
GTGGTACAGCATCCGCTTCTCCGGCCTCTGCGGAGGCGGGGACGCTAATCAATCTGACCGCCGCGCCGGACAACGGCTATCACTTTAAGGAGTGGCTGGTGGTTTCCGGCGGTGTGACAATCAGCGATAGCAAGTTTACCATGCCCGCCGAAAACGTGACGGTCAGAGCGGTGTTTGAGCAGGACACCACTCCGCCCGATCCGCCCGATNCGCCGCAGNCGGAGACTTNCANNGTGACNGTGCAGACCGAGGGCAATGGTACGGCGTCCGCCTATCCGGCCTCCGCAACGGCGAGGACCGAAATCACCCTGACCGCCACGCCGGGGGATGGCCATCACTTCAAGGAATGGCAGGTGGTTTCCGGCGGCGCGGCAATCAGCGGCAACAGCTTCACCATGCCCGCCGGAAATGTGACGGTCAAGGCGGTATTTGAGCCGGACAGCGACCCCACTCCGCCTGATCCGCCGCCGTTCGACCCCGACCGCGTCGAGACGGCAATCGAGGTGAAGGAGGGGATTTCAGAGGTGCCCGAGGGCCTGAGCGGTATTCCCGCGCTAAACACCCCCGCCAAGCTGAACGCGGTGATGAAAACGGAGATCACCCGAGTCAACCCCGATATTCCGCTCCAAAATACCGCCGTCTATGATGTAACGCTGATGATCAGCACAGACGGTGGCGCGACCTGGACGCCGGCCACGGCGGACAACTTCCCCTCCGGGGGGCTGGCCGTCACCCTGCCCTATCCCAGCGGCACAAACAGCGGCTTCCGCTTCACTGTGGTGCATATGTTCACCACCACCGATTTTGGAAAGCGGCCCGGCGATACGGAGCGGCCCGCCGTCACCAATGTGGAAAATGGCATCCAGTTTACCGTGACCGGCCTGTCCCCGATCTCCGTGGGCTGGACGGCTCCCGCGGCCAATCCTGATACTCCGTCCGGCGGCGGTCATGGCGGCGGGGGCTGGAGCGCCAGCACCTACGCCGTCACCGTGGAAAAACCGGAACANGGCAAAGTAGCATCTAACCGCGCCAGTGCCAGCAGCAACAGCACCGTCACCCTGACCGTTACCCCGGACAGCGGCTATGAACTGGACACTCTGGCCGTCACCGACAGCCGGGGGAATGCGATCAGACTGATGGACCAGGGCGGCGGGAAATACACCTTTGCCATGCCCAGCAGGGCCGTAACGGTTATGGCGGTCTTCGCGCCCCTGCCGGGCGATAAGCAAAAGCCTTGTGACGGCGGCGCGGACTGCCCCTCCCGCGGCTTCACCGACCTGGGGAGCGTGGGGACTTGGTATCATGAGGCCGTAGACTATGTTCTGCGGAGTAGTCTGATGGGCGGCTATGGCAACGGAACCTTTGGACCGAGCAACAACCTCTCCCGCGCCCAGTTTGCCCAAATCCTCTTTAACATGGAGGGCAGGCCGGTTGTCAACTACCTGCTGCAATATGGCGATGTGGCGGAGGGCGCTTGGTACACCGAGGCCATCCGCTGGGCCGCCAGTCAGGGAATCATTGGCGGCTACAGCGGCGGGATATTCGGTCCTAACGACAGCATCACCAGGGAACAGTTGGCCGTCATGCTCTGGCGGTATGCCGGAAGTCCCGCCGCCACCGATAAGGAACTGCGCTTCACCGATGCGGACAAGGCTGGCGGTTACGCACTGGAGGCCCTGCGCTGGGCCGTGGAGAACAGCGTCATGAGCGGCAGGGGCGGCGGCATTCTGGACCCCAAGGGCCTTGTGACACGGGCACAGGCCGCGCAGATGCTTATGAATTTCCAGGAAAAGTAAAATCGGATCAACCAATATGGAATGCAGGCCACCTGTCCCTATGGACAAGTGGCCTGCACAGCTTGTCGAAAAAGTCTGCCTACCGGCAGACTTTTTCATGTAAAGATGATAAAATAGGGAGTAAGGGGTGAGG
>NZ_CAJMXG010000130.1:0-8171 GCF_905219725.1 Oscillibacter sp. CU971 | reverse complement strand
CCTCACCCCTTACTCCCTATTTTATCATCTTTACATGAAAAAGTCTGCCGGTAGGCAGACTTTTTCGACAAGCTGGGAGGTCTGCCGCAAAACGGCAGACCTCCTTCTATATCACACGCAGGGACACATTGCCTGAGGCAGACCCAGGCGGTACGGCGGTTTCCACAAGCGGGAAACTCCCGGTCCGCCCCGCGGACCGTTCCCTTTGCGAAGGGAGCCGGCCCTGTTCCGCTCACAGCCTCGTCACAACGGGAATGACCATGGGACTGCGCTTTGTCGTTTTGAACAGGTAGCTGCTGACGGCGGACTTCACCACGCCCCGGAGCTCCCCGTCGTCCCGCCCGCGCTTGCGGGTGACGGACTCCGCCGCGTCCATGGCGATGCCCTGAAGCTCCTTCATCAAATCCCCGGACTCCTTCACGTAGATGAAGCCCCGGGTGACGATCTCCGGCGGGCTCAGCAGGCCGCCGTCGTGGCTGGAGGTGGGCAGGACCACGACGACCATGCCGTCCTCGGCCAGGCGCTTGCGGTCCCGCATGACCACGGCGCCCACGTCGCCCACGCCGGAGCCGTCCACGTAGACCTCCCCCGCAGGTACCGCGCCGCTGGCTTTCAGCGTCTTGGCCGTCAGCTCAATGACGCTTCCGTTTTCCGCGATGGCGATGTGGTTCCGGTCCAGGCCCATCTGCTGGGCCACCTGGCTGTGGATCTGGAGCATCCGCTGCTCGCCGTGGAGGGGGATGAAGAACCGGGGCCGGGTGAGGGCGTGGATGATCTTCAGTTCCTCCTGGCAGGCGTGGCCGGAGACGTGGAGCATGTCGGCCTTGTCATAGACCACATGGACGCCCTTGCGGAACAGCTCGTTGATGACCCGGCTCACCGTCACCTCGTTGCCGGGGATGGCGGAGGCGGAGATAATCACCTTGTCCCCGGGCCCCACCTCCACCTGCTTGTGGGTGGAGAAGGCCATGCGGTACAGGGCGCTCATCTCCTCGCCCTGGGAGCCGGTGGTGACAATGACCTGTTTGTTTTTCGGCAGACTCTTGATTTTATTGATGTCCACCAGGGTGTTCTTGGGAACCTTCATATAGCCCAGCTCTGTGGACACCCGCATGATGTTCTCCATGGACCGGCCCGTGACGGCCACCTTCCGCCCGTGGGCGGCGGCGGCGTCCAGCACCTGCTGGACGCGGTGGACGTTGGAGGCGAAGGTGGTGACGATGATCCGCTCCTCGCAGCCCTGGAACTGGCGCATGAAGGTCTGGCCCACGGCCCGTTCGCTGAGGGTGTAGCCCGGGCGCTCCACGTTGGTGGAGTCGGCGCAGAGGGCCAGGACCCCTTCCTTCCCCAGCTCGCCCAGCCGGGCCAGATCGATGACCTCCCCGTCGATGGGGGTGGAGTCGATCTTGAAGTCTCCCGTGTGGACCACGGTACCCATATGGGTGTGGATGGCGAAGGCCACGGAGTCGGCGATGGAGTGGTTCACATGGATGAACTCCACGGTGAACTTCCCCGCCCGGACGGACTTGCCCGGCTCCACGGTGATGAGCTTGGTGCTCTTGACCAGGCCGTGCTCCTCCAGCTTCAGCTGGATGAGGCCCGCGGTAAACCGGGTGCAGTAGATGGGCATGTTTACCTGCTTGAGGACGTAGGGAATGGCTCCCACATGGTCCTCGTGGCCGTGGGTGATGAACAGGCCCCGGATACGGGCGCGGTTTTTGATGAGGTAGGTCACGTCGGGGATGATGCAGTCGATGCCGTACATGTCGTCCCCGGGGAAGGCCATACCGCAGTCTACCACGATGATTTCCCCGCCGTACTCATAGGCGGTCATGTTTTTGCCGATTTCATTCAGGCCGCCCAGAGGGATAATTTTCAGTTTTTCTGCCATAGATTGTAGAACTCCTTACCAATATAAAAAGATGTACTGCGGCCCTGTATCCGGCGTCTGGGCACAGCAAAGAAGAGACGCCCTCTGTCCGCCCGGCCCCGTTACGCCGGCGGAGGTTTGGCAGCGTCCTGTCGCAACCGAATATGAAAGCCGCTTTGAGCTTGAAAAGCCCTATATTATTTGACCAGCCGGGAAGCGCGTCCCGCCCTGGAAAAATACCGATATCAGCGCCGGGGACCCGCCCCGGCGGAACCGCCCCGGGCGCCCTGAACGGGCCGCCGGAACGTCAACTCGATATAGTATAGCACAGGAAAACCCGTTTGTATACAAAAACTTTTCGAAATCCGCCGGAAGATTGACGGCTCCTGGAAAATATGCTATCATATTCTCCAAATGCCGCGCTCAGATTCCGCCGCCGCCGGCGGAGGGGCGGAGCTTACAGGGGAGGTGCGTTTATGGGCGTCCACGACGGGCACCGGGACCGGATGCGGAAGCGCTTTTTGGAAAATGAGCTGAACGGCTTCGCGGACCACGAGGCCCTGGAGCTGCTGCTCTATTACGCCATCCCCAGAGGAGATGTGAATCCCCTGGCGCATGCCCTGATGGACCGGTTTGGAAGCCTTTCCGGCGTGTTCTCCGCGCCTGTGGAGCTGCTGGCCCAGGTGAAGGGCGTTGGAACGCAGACGGCGGTGCTGCTGCGCCTGGTTCCCCAAATCGCCCAGAGGGCCCGCCTGACGGACCTGGAGCGGGAGCTGGCGCTGAACACCCGGGCTCGGGTGGGGCAATATCTTCTGGAGCTTTTCTCCCGGGAGCGGAACGAGGCGGTGTATGAGATCTGCCTGGACGGAAAGGGAAAGCTGCTGGCCTGCCGCCGCCTGGGGGAGGGCAGCGCCTCGGCGGTGAACCTGGACATCCGCCAGATTGTGCAGAACGCCATCACCTTCTGCGCCAGCTCCGTCATTCTGGCCCACAACCACCCCAGCGGCGTGGCCCTGCCCTCCCAGGCGGACCAGGGGGCCACCCTTCGGGCCAAGGCGGCGCTGGAGTCTATAGACGTGCGGCTGGAGGATCACATCATCGTGGCGGACGGTGAGTATGTGTCCTTCTCCGAGTCGGGCTACTTGGGGTAAGCGGGTCCTGCTTTTGAAAAATATATCGAACAAACGTTGTAATCCGGCGGGCTTTGTGGTAAGATAACAACCGATCGCTTCACTGAAATCCCACCGGCAGGAGGTCCTCATGCCAAAGTTTCAAGTCGTATCCGAATACCAGCCCTCCGGCGACCAGCCGGAGGCCGTCGCCGCCCTGGCGGCGGGCATCGAGAGCGGGCTGAAGGAGCAGGTCCTCCTGGGCGTCACCGGCTCCGGCAAGACCTTCACCATGGCCAAGGTCATTGAGGCCGTCCAGCGGCCCACCCTGGTGCTGGCCCACAACAAGACCCTGGCGGCCCAGCTCTGCGCGGAGTTCAAGGAGTTTTTCCCAAACAACGCCGTGGAGTACTTTGTGTCCTACTACGATTACTACCAGCCGGAGGCCTATATTCCCCACACGGACACCTATATCGCCAAGGACGCCTCCACCAACGACGAAATTGACCGCCTCCGCCTCTCCGCCACCTGCGCCCTGCTGGAGCGGCGGGACGTCATCGTGGTTTCCTCCGTCTCCTGCATCTACGGCTTGGGGGAGCCCGATGACTTCGCCAAGATGGTGGTCTCCCTCCGGGCGGGGGCGGAATGGGACCGGGACGAGCTCCTCCGGCGGCTGGTGGAGATCCGCTATGAGCGAAACGACATCGCCTTTGAGCGGAACATGTTCCGGGTCCGGGGGGACACGGTGGAGATTTACCCCGCCTATTACAAGGACAAGGCCATCCGGGTGGAGTTCTTCGGGGACGAGATCGAGCGGGTCAGCGAGTTCAACCCCATCACCGGCTCCGTGAACCGGGTGCTGAACCACATTGCCATCTACCCCGCCAGCCACTATGTCACCACCAAGGACAAGATGGACCGGGCCATCGGGGAAATCCGCCGGGAGATGGAGGAGCAGGTCCAGGCCTTTACGGAGAACAACCAGCTGGTGGAGGCCCAGCGCATCCGCCAGCGGACGGAATACGACATGGAGATGATGGCGGAGCTGGGGTATTGCTCCGGCATTGAGAACTACTCCCGCATCATCTCCGAGCGGCCCCAGGGCTCCGCCCCCATGACCCTGCTGGACTTCTTCCCCGACGACTTCGTGCTGTTTGTGGACGAGAGCCACGTCACGCTGCCCCAGGTCCGGGCCATGTACAACGGGGACCACGCCCGGAAGGACTCCCTGGTGAAATACGGCTTCCGCCTCCCCTGCGCCTATGACAACCGGCCGTTGAAGTTCGAGGAGTTCGAGGGCCGCATCGGACAGGCCGTCTTTGTCTCCGCCACCCCCGGCCCCTATGAGCGGGAGCGGGCGGACCAGGTGGTGGAGCAGGTGATCCGCCCCANAGGACTGCTGGACCCCCGGGTGGAGGTCCGGCCCGTCACCGGGCAGATCGACGATTTGATGGAGGAGATCAACGCCCGGGCGGCCAGGGACGAGCGGGTGCTGGTGACCACGCNGACGAAAAAAATGGCGGAGGACCTGACGGAGTATTTCAAAAACGCNGGCATCAAGGTCCGCTATATGCACTCCGATGTGGAGACCATCGAGCGGATGGAGATCATCCGGGATCTGCGGCTTGGGAAGNTCGACGTGCTCATCGGCATCAACCTTCTGCGGGAGGGGTTGGACCTTCCCGAGGTCAGCCTGGTCGCCGTGCTGGACGCGGACAAGGAGGGCTTCCTCCGGTCCGAGACGTCCCTGATTCAGACCATCGGCCGGGCGGCCCGGAACGCGGAGGGCCTGGTTATCCTCTACGAGGATACCATCACCCCCTCCATGCGGGCGGCCATGGATGAGACGGAGCGCCGCCGGGGGATTCAGGACCGCTTCAACCAGGAGCACGGCATCGTCCCCAAGACCATCATCAAGGGGGTCCGGGAGGTGCTGGAAATCTCCACCACCGCCGAGGACGAGACCACCCGGGCCCGCCACCACCGCAAGCTGAACAAGCAGGAGCGGGACGCGGAGATCAAGCGCCTGGAAAAGGAAATGAAGGAAGCCAGCAAGATGCTGGAATTTGAATACGCCGCGGTTCTGCGGGACCGGATCATCGAATTGCGGGGGGAGAAATAAGCGGGCAAGGAGCGAAATATGGACGGCAGGGTATTGGTTTGCTGCAAAAGCGTAACCGGCTTCACCCGGCGGTACGCCGGGGTGATTGCCCGCGAGGCAGGCGGCACGCTGATGGATTGGAAGGATGTCTCCGCGAAAACGGCGGCTCCCTATGAAACCATGGTATTTGGCGGAAGATTTCGCGCCGGGACGGTGGACGGGCTGAAGCGGGCAAAAGCGATCGCGCGGTCAAGCGGGGCGGCGCTGATGGTCTTTGCCACAGGCGNGATGCCCGCCGGGGCGGCGGAGATGGTGCTGCGGCAGACCTGGGAGAAAAATTTCACGGCGGACGAGCTGGACCGGATTCCCCATTTTTATATGCCAGGAGGGCTGTGCTATGAAAAGATGCCGCTGTTGGACCGGGCGCTGATGAAAACCTTTGCCGCCGTGATGAAGCGGCATCTTAAGGGAAAAGANGAACTGTCGGAGCAGGACCGGGAATTCGTTCGTATGATTTCCACGTCCTATGATCTCTTCTCCGAGGATTTCGCCAACCCCTTGATCGCCCTGTTGAAAAAGACGGAGGATGGGAAATGAAATACGATTGGCTGGACGAATACCTCCTGTCCCTTCCCGGGGCGGAGAAGGACTATAAGCCCGAATGGGCCTGGTTCCGGTATAGGATCCGGGGTAAGCTCTTTGCCGCCGTCTGCTCCCCCCAGGGGATGAAGGACGAGGCGTATAACGGGCACGACCTGGTGAACCTGAAATGCGAGCCCGACCGGAGCGAAATTCTCCGGGCGGCCCACCCGGAAATCCTGCCGGGGTTCTACTGCGACAAGCGCAGCTGGATCGCCTGCCTTTTGGACGGGGGCCTGCCGGATGAAACCCTCCGGGAGCTCTGCGCGGAGTCCCACGGGCTGGTTTTGAAGAAGCTGCCCAAGTATGTGCAGCGGGAGATTTTGGGAGAATAGATGGAGACGCAAAAAAGAGCCCCGGCCAGCGCCGCGATTCTGGCGGCGGCGGCCCTGTGGGGCATGATCGGCTTATGGAACCGGACGCTGATGGCGGCGGGCCTTTCGCCTCTTTCCATCGTCGTGGTGCGGAACCTGGGGGGAATGCTTCTCCTGGCGGCGTTCTTCGCCGTGAAGGACCGGAGCGTCTTCCGGGTGGAGCGGCGGCACCTCAAATATTTTCTCGGCACCGGCGTGGTCAGCGTGGTGTTTTTCACCGTGTGCTACTTCTCCTGCCAGAAGCTCTGCTCCCTGGCGGCGGCCTCCATTTTGCTCTACACCGCCCCCTCCTTCGTGGTGATTCTGTCCGCCGTTTTGTGGAAGGAGCCGGTGACCGGGAAAAAGCTCCTGGCCCTGGGCCTGACCCTGCTGGGCTGCGCGTGCGTCTGCGGCGTGTTCAGCGGCGGGCTGTCCGTCACGATCCCCGGCGTCCTCCTGGGCCTGGGGTCCGGGTTCTTCTACGCGCTGTACAGCATTTTCGGCCGCTACGCCCTGGCCCACTACCCGCCCCTGACGGTGACGGTCTGGACCTTCCTCTTCGCGGGCCCGGCCTCCCTGGTCCTGCTC
Source organism: Oscillibacter sp. CU971 (assembly GCF_905219725.1). Lineage (NCBI taxonomy): Bacteria > Bacillati > Bacillota > Clostridia > Eubacteriales > Oscillospiraceae > Oscillibacter > Oscillibacter sp. CU971. The sequence goes on along the minus strand of NZ_CAJMXG010000130.1, from coordinate 1,511 downwards.
CGCCCGGCGGAGCTGGCGGGAGTTTTCGGGGGGAACCCCGGCCTCTGGGGGACGGCCCTGGCTCTGGCGGTGTTCTCCACCGCCATACCCTACCTTCTTTATACCTGGGGCCTTGCCCGGACAGAGCCGGGGAAAGCCTCCATCCTGGCCAGCCTGGAGCCGGTGGCGGCCACCCTGACGGGCGTGCTGGCCTTTGGCGAGACCCTGGGGCCGCTGACGGCCCTGGGGATTCTCTGCGTCCTGGCGGGCGTGATCATTTTGAGGTGAACCATGGCAAAGAAAAAGGACGAGAAAACCAATGTAATGCGCATCCTGGACCAGAAAAAGATCCCCTATACCCCCCATTTCTATGAGGAGGAAGAGGGCCCGGAGGGCACCCGGGACTATGGCGTCCATGTGGCCCAGGCCCTGGGGCAGGACCCCAAGCGGGCCTTTAAGACCCTGGTGGCCAAAGGAGCCTCGGGGACCTATCACGTGTTCGACATCCCCACGCCGGACAGCCTGGACCTGAAAAAGGCGGCCAAGGCGGCGGGGGAGAAATCCATCGACCTTCTGCCGGTGAAGGATATCACCGCCGTAACGGGGTACATCCGGGGCGGATGCAGCCCGGTGGGCATGAAGAAGCAGTNTCCCACCATTTTCCACCAGACGGCCCTGGAGTTTGAAACCATCTACGTGTCCGCCGGGAAGATCGGCGCCCAGGTGGAGGTGGAGCCCCGGGCTCTGCTAGACCTTCTCCGGGCGGAAACGGCGGATATCGTCGTTTAAGAGGGCGANGCCCAAGCGGAAGCCGACGGCGAAAGACGCCGGGGCCCAATGCTGGTAGTAGTCTAGGAGCCCATCGACGATACGATAGCGAACCTTTCCGTCAATGGGAAAAGTCCCCAGCCATTTTTCCAGCTCCGCCTCGTCAAACCCGTGCCCCATTTCCCTTAGTATGGTTTCGCCGTAGGTATCAAAAAGTCTTTGTTCGACTGCAAGCATAGCCAACCCCCAAAAAGTGAAGTGAAATGTCATATTTTTATTATATGACATTTTGCGTCGCGTGTCAAGGAGAAATTTTATGAATCAACTGGAGATTTTAGGCCATCGCCTTCAGATTCTCCGTAAGGAAAAAAAGCAGCGGCAAAAGGATATGGGGGATTTCCTCGACATGACGCTCCGCAATTATCAGAGAATGGAAAAGGGAGAAATTAACGTCCAAGCCTTGACATTATGCACCCTGGCGGATTATTTTGGAGTGAGTACCGATTATCTGCTGGGGCGGTCTGAGGAGAGATAGGGGGAAACCTGGGGGAGGGCGGACACACAGGTCCGCCCCTACAGGGTGTCCTATCGGGAGAAGGATGGGCCCGGAAGGAATGGCCTACCGGGAGAAGGGCAGTTCCTGGAGAATGGCCTGACCAGGGGGTCAGGCCCCACAAAGAGAGTTTTCCGGTCTACCGGAATATTTCCATTATGGAAATGGTCTACCGATAGAAGGGTGGGTCCCACAGTGTCCTATTGAGAGA
>NZ_CAJMXG010000129.1:0-8176 GCF_905219725.1 Oscillibacter sp. CU971 | reverse complement strand
GCTATGGACGGAGCATGATGTCGGGCGATAAATTCGCCTCCGACTATCTGGATCTGTATGGGCTGACCATCCGGAATAAGAACACTGGCGAAACGACATTCGCGGTGAGCTCCACTGGTGTTATCACCATCAACGGTAAAATTACTATGGGCGCAGGGAGCACGATCAACTGGGCGACGGTCAGTAATCAAAATCTGGCCTATAACCCGGCCTATTCGTTGGCTGATAGTGCGAGAACGACGGCAAATCAAGCCTATTCTCTTGCCGATGACGCCTATTATGAGGCCCAGGCCGCTTACAATCGAGCGAACCAGGCATACAAGATGGCTGACTCCATTGAAATGCCGCGCTACATCAAGTCCACCTATATTGACCAGACTACGATCCGTTCCCCGGTCATTGAGGGCGGGGAGTTCTATGGCGGGGAGTTCAACGTCATTGCCGGAAGCAGCTACGGTAGTTTCAACTTGTACGGTCCCTATGGCAACAGCCGCTATCATATGTTCTGTATCAGCTACTATGAGGGTGATGCTCCCTATATTGATATTTATAGCCCTTGCAGCGGTTATATCACGATTGGAAGACGTGGTGGAGGAGTTGTCTACTTTGAGGGGCGTGTTGATTTCAGCGGAGCCACCGTAACCGGTTTGGATTAAAGGAGAGCACCTTATTATGAAGAAAACATTGAAAAATTCCCAGATGGCCGAGATGCTGGCAAAGCTCCGGCCCATTCTGTCCCATCGGGACAAGATCGGGTACATTGCCGCCCGAAACTACCGTATCCTCGGCGAAACACTCACCGAGTACGAGACGTTCCGCAACAACCTTATCCAGAAGTACGGCGAGGAGATCACCGACGAGAGGGGCAACACTACCATTGGCATCAAGGTCGATTCTCCCAAGTTCAAGGAGTTTTCGGCTGAGATGGCTCCGTTCAACGAGATGGAGCACGAGGTCGAGCTTATGACCGTTAAGTATGAGGAGGCAATCGGCAGCCTCACTGGCGAGGAGCTTCTGGCCGTCGACTGGATGTTTGAGGATTAGAGAGGGGTGGGCTAATTGGCAAACATCAGTACCTATTTGCAAAAAATCTTGGCGGCCGTGTACGGCGAGGAGGTTCGCAGTTCCATCCACGACGCTTTGGCTGCCATGAATGTGGAGTCATCCAACGCTATGCAGTTTGCCTCCACTGCGAAGGATTCGGCGCAGGCGTCTGCCGCCGAGGCTAAGACTTCTGCGTCAACGGCTACGCAGAAAGCCACGGCCGCATCGGTTTCTGCCCAGGCCGCGAAGACCTCTGAAAATAACGCTAAGGTTTCGGAGAGTAATGCGTCAAACAAGGCTAAGGAGGCCACCGATGCTGCTGATGCGGCCAAAGCGTCTGAGATTGCCGCTGGCAGTTCCGCGGCTATTGCAAGCCAAAAGGCGGGCGAAGCCGCCACTTCTCAGGCCGCCGCCGCGCTGAGTGAAGCCGAAGCGAAAGCGGCCGAGGAACGTATCAAGACCATCAAGTCCGACGCGGAGACCCTTGGCGCTCAGATTGCAGCTGATAGGACTGCTGCGGAAAAGGCCAGGGATGATGCTCAGACTGCGGCCGACGATGCCGCTCTCGCTGAAACCAACGCCAAACTCTCTGAGAATGCCGCACTGGGCGCTCAGACCGCTGCTGAGTTTGCCAAAGATGACGCAGAGGTGGCTAAACTGGCCGCACAGGATGCACAGGTCGCTGCTGAAACGGCCAAAGACGCTGCTGAGCTGAGCGAGGACGCCGCCGATAAGTCCGCCAAAGATGCGGCCGCAAGCGCCCTCTCCGCCCAGCAGTACAGTGGAAAACCGCCCAAACCTCAGGACGGAACGTGGTGGATTTGGGACGCCAGTCAGCAGAAGTATGTTGACAGCGGTATCGGCTGCGACTTGGTGGGCCCGACCGGAAACGGCATCCAGGACATCAAGCTCACCAAGGGCGACCATACTCCGGGCACCACGGATATTTACACCGTGACCATGACGGATGGCACAAGCTATCCCGTTTCCGTCTACAATGGCCGGAACGGTACGGGTGCAGGTGATGTGCTGGGCATCTGGTTCGACCTGGTTCTGCCCGCCGACGGCTGGAAAGACGGCGAGATTACCATTGCGGACAGCCGCCTGCTGGCCCTGGCCACCCACAAGTATTTCATCAGCGCAGACGAAGCCAGCCGTGACGAGTTCTTGGACTGCAAGGTTCAGCCCAAGGACATCACCACGACCGGCTTTATCACGTTCAAGAGCGAAACCGATCCGGCGGAGGACCTGACCGTGAACGTCATCCGGTTTGAGCTGTCCGCCAATGGGGCGTAAGGAGGTGTGCGGTTTGAAAATCGAAATCAAGGGGGCGTCTACCAGATTGGTGGAAGACTCCAGCCTGATCCAAAACTCCGCGAAGCAGTACCCCGTGGAGTTTACCTTTGACGAAGCGTGGGATGGGTTTGCCAAGACCGCGCTGTTCGAGGCCGGCGGGGCGAGCATCGCCGTTGTTCTTACGGATGACCGGTGCGTTATCCCGGCCGAATGCCTGAAAAGGGGCGGTGTCCGTCTTAAGGTCATGGTGTATGGCGTAAAAGGCACCGAGCGCATCTCCACTGGATGGTGTACGACCAGCGTCATCCTCCACAAGGCAAGCCTCGGGTTTGGTTCTGGTGGGGGTCCGACCCTGCCAGATGACGTCTACGATCAGATCATGGCAATCATCGGCGACCTTGATGCCGCCGGGTTTGAGGGAAAGACGCTGGCCGANGTCTTCAAGGAGATTTTGGGCAGCGTATGTGAGACGGCCACCGACGAGGAAGTGGGCGACGCGCTGGACAGCGCCTTTGGCGAAAGCTCTGGGCCCTCAAACCCGCCGGAGGAGCGCCCCGAAAATACGGCTACCGACAAGGAAGTCAGTGATATTCTCGACGATGTTTTCGGCAGATAGCCGTAAACAAATACTTTTTGAAGGAGGACATTTTTATGTCTAAGCACACTACTCTCGACCAGCTGAAGATGCTGGCCCAGCGTTCCAAGACTGAGATCGACCGGGTGGACGCCAAGGTCACTGCTCTGAACGACCGGGTGGACGATATCGCCACCGTGGGCGGGGAGCCCAACGTCATCACCGAGATCAAGAACAACGGCACTGCTCTGGCCATCACCGACAAGGGCGTCGACATCGGCCCTTCCATCGCTGAGGCCGTGGCCGCCGCCGACCACCTGACCAAGAAGAAGGTAACGTCCGTGGACGACATCGACCCCGCCGCCGAGGGCGCGGACAAGTTCATCTATCTGGTGCCCAAGACGGGCTCCGACGAGGACGACGTGTACGATGAGTACATGGTCCTGGACGGCAAGGTGGAGCACGTGGGCAACACCCAGATCGACCTGGACGGCTATGTTCAGAAGGAAGAGGGCTCCGGCCTGTACCCCGACGCGGACAAGGAGAAGCTGGCGGGTATCGTGATGGCCGAGGACACCGAGGTCACCGCCATGCTGAACGAGGTCTTTGGCGCGGCGCAGACCGAACCGGAGGGCCCCGAGGTTACTGAACCCTGAGCAATCTGAGAGGGGATGGGGATATTTCTCCGTCCCCTTTCGCTTTTGAAAGGAAGTTTATCGCATGGCAGAGAACAACAAGATGACCACTGTTGAGCAGCTCAAAATGCTTGCTCTCAGAGCACAGGCCGATTCTGCCGCCCGTATCGCCGACCTGGCGGCCCTGATCGCCGCCGGCTATGGGCAACTCATCACGGTCACTCTGCCGGCTGCCAAATGGAGCGGCAGAGCGCAGAAGATCGAGCATAAATCCCTTGTGGCGAGCAGCGGCTATTGCTACTTTGTCTGCGGCGACGCCGACTGCTTTATGGATTGCAGCGACACCGGCATCAAGGCGGACAACGTCACCACGGATGGTGAGATCACGTTCCGGTGCGAAGTCACCCCTGACGTGGATCTGACCGTGAATATTCTTCGACTGGAGGTCGACACAGATGAGTAATGATCCCAATGTCGGAAAGGTGTTCAACCTGACCGGCGGCGGTGGAGGCAGCGGTTCTCTAAAGCTGGAGAGCTTGGCCGTCATCAAGCCGCCCAAGAAGACGATCTATAAGTCCGGGGAGAGCTTTGACCCCACCGGGATGGTGGTGGAAGCGAGCTACGGCTATGGCCTGACCTCGGAAGTGACCGGATATACCGTGACCCCCGCCGTTCTGACGGACGGTGTGACGGAGGTCACCATCACCTACACGGAGGGGCGGTCCACCAAGACGGCCAGCACTCCTGTAACGGTGGAGAAGGTTTTGGTCGCCATTGAGGTGACCACTCCGCCTGACAAGACGGCCTACAGCTACCTGGAGAGCTTTGACCCCTATGGCATGGGTGTTACCGCCAAGTTTTCGGACGGTTCCACTACGGCCGCCACTGGGTACACCTATCCCACCACGGAGTTCTCCACCCTGGGCAAGCAGACGGTTAGCCTGGACTACACCTATGAGGGTGTGACAAAGTCTACCAGCCTGGACGTGACCGTGAACCCCATTGAGGTCCCCGTTCCTACGCAGAAGGACCCCATTTCCTACGATGGAACGGCCAAGTCGCCCACCTGGAACGGTTATGACTCTGTGAAAATGACCGTGAGCGGGGAGACTACCGGCGTGAATGCTGATGACTACACGGCGAAGTTTACGCTGGTGTACGGCTATGTGTTCCCCAACGGCACCAGTGAGGCCACGGCGGACTGGACGGTGCAGAGGGCGGTCATCCCCGCGCTGCCGACCCAGAGTAACGCCCTGGCGGCAGACGGCACGCCCAAGACTCCCACTTGGGACGGCTACGATGTGAGTCAGCTTTCCATCAGCGGCGACCGGTTCGGCACCGATGCCGGCGACTACATCGTCAGTTTCACCCCCACGGCCAACTATCAGTGGTGGGACGGCACCACCGGGCCCAAGGACGCCACCTGGACGATCACCAGCGTTATCGTTCCTATCCCTACTCAGAAGGGCTCTCTCACCTATACCGGAGCGGCTCAGACTCCCCAGTGGGACAACTTCGACACGGAGAACTCCTCTGTGCAGGTCACGCCTGCTACGGACGCCGGGGAGCACGAGGCGAAGTTCACGCTGCTGGCCGGCATGTGGTCGGACGGCACCACCGGGCCGAAGACGGTGAAGTGGGTCATTGGGCGGGCAACGATTGCCGCTGTCCCTAAGCAGAGCGGCACGCTCAAGTACGACGGCAACCCCAAGACCCCCACTTGGGACGTCAACTACGACAGTACCAAGATGACACTGAGCTTGGAGGCCAAGATCAACGCCGGGACGGCTTACACCGCCAGTTTCACGCCTACGGCCAATTTCCAGTGGCCGGACGGAAGTATTGGAGCTAAGATGGCTACCTGGGCCATCGGCAAAGGCGACAACGCCGTCACCATCAGCCCGTCTTCGCTGACGCTGAATATGTCGGCCAAGAGCGGAAAGTTCACTGTGACCCGCAAGGGTGACGGTGTTATCTCCGCAACTTCCAGCGACACCAAGATCGCTACGGTGGGCTCTATCAACCAGACTACGGGCGAGGTCACCATCAACAGCGTGAACGACACCAGCGGCACCGCCGTCATCACTTTCAAGGTGGCCGAGAGCGCCAACTATCTGGCCCCCGCCAACAAGACCGCCAATGTCAAGGCCAGTTTCCGAGAGTACCTCTATGGTTTCGACATCACCCTGAGCGACCAGAACCCGGCTACCCGCGTCAGCTATCCCAGCGATGTGGAGAATGCCGCCTTTGCCAAGGCCGTGATGAACTTTGGTGGTGCGTTCAGCTATGGCGGCTGGCCCAGCACCCCCGGCTCCAAGTTCATGCCCCGGCCCTGTATGCTGAAGTATGACGGCACCGTGGCCTACTACCTGAACCCCAACGATTACACCAAGAAGGCAGATGGCACCGCATCGGACGTAGCGAACATCAACTTCGGCGGAAACGCCATGATGGAGTGGCCGAAGATCTATGTCAAGCGGTGGGAGAGCGGCGGCGTCTATCACTTCCGTTGTTCGGACGTGAAGGTGGACAGCGACTACGAGTGCTGGTCCAACTACGACAAGAATAACAAGGAGATCCCGCACTTCTACACCCCCATCTTCTTTGGCTCCAAGGACAGCTCCGGCCGGATGCGCTCCATCAGCGGGCAAAGCAACTGGGTAAGCACAGGCGGAACTCAGCCGGAGATGGACGCCGCTCAGAAGAACGGCGCTGATATTTGGCAGATCGAGTTCCTTGCTGACCGCAAGCTCATTGAGGATTTGCTGACTATGATGTTCAAGAGCACCGACCTTCAGGCCACCGCCGGCTATGGCGTTTGCAACGCGAGCGCGGCTATTGCTCCGGGAACTATGAACACCAAGGGCTTGTTCTGGGGCGCGAGCGACAAGACTTCCGGTGTTAAGGTGTTCGGCATGGAGAACTGGTGGGGCAACATCTTCCGCCGGTTGGCCGGCTGGTTCATCTCCGGAGGGGTGTCGAAGGTAAAGCTCACCTGGGGCACTAAGGATGGCACCACCGTTACCGGGTTCAACACCACCGGTAGCGGCTACAAGACCATTGAGGGCGTCACACTGACCAAGAGCGGCTATATCAGCGAGATGAAGACCGAACCGTTCGGGCGTTTCCCCGAAGCGACTAACGGCTCCACCACGACCTACGAGGCCGACTATGTGTGGGCTGATACGGGCACCAACTATATTGCCTATGTCGGTGGTGGCTGGCGCCGTGACCTGATTTGCGGTCCGTTCTGCGCTAGTCTCTATGTTAGCGCGCCGAGTTCCAGCACCAGCATCGGCGCCGCCCTCTCTTGTAAACCGCTTGCCGCGGCGTAGCCGCGTAAAGGAGAGGTCTGGAGAACCTTGGGTCTCCGGGGAAACGAAAAAATTCAAAATAAGGGGTATGTACCGCGCCTTTGCCTATGTCGGTGGTAACTGGAACAATGACCTGAATTGCGGTCCGTTCTACGCTAATCTCTATAATAGCGCGACGAATTCCAACACCAACATCGGCGCCGCCCAATCTTATTCCGCAACATCTTCATTTGATAATGCGGTACATATCGCTGCTGAACGCAGTAGAGGGAGGGGCTTTGCCGGCTCCTCCCTTTCCTCACCGCTTGGTGAAAATTAACTCGGTGCAAGCACCCGTTAGTATCTGAAAGAGGCGAACGCGGGTGAGAGGATAAGAGAGTAATGAAATCCTACAAACACTTGTTTGACATCTGCATATCGGAAGAAAACCGCCGCAAGGCTATTAAAAAGGCCAAGCGCACAAAGCGGATCAGGAAGATGATACGAAAACGCCATCTGTCCGACGAGGCACTCTTGGCGTTATCCTACGACTGGATCATCAGCTATGAAAACGCGGAGCATACGCCAATCGTCATTCAAGACGGTATCCGGCATAAAGAGCGGGTCATCATTGTTCCGACTCTGGAGGAACTCATTGTTCAGCACTGCGTTGTCATGGCTTTGGAAGAATTGTTCTGGCACGGGATGTATCATCACAGCTATGCGAGCATTCCCAAACGTGGAGCCCATAAGGCCAAGAAAGTCATCGAGAAATGGATCGACAAGGACCCAAAGAACGTAAAGTATGTCCTGAAAATGGACATCCGGCACTTCTTTGACAGCATCCCGCATGATATTTTGAAAGCGAAACTTCGCAAACGGATTCATGACGACCAGATGCTGGACCTGCTGTTTAAGATCATCGACGTGACTGACGTGGGCCTTCCTTTAGGCTTTTACACCTCGCAGTGGCTGTCAAACTGGTTCTTGCAGGAGCTGGACCACTTCATCAAGGAACAGCTTCACGCGGTTTACTACGCCCGCTACATGGATGACATGGTCGTCTTTGGGTCAAACAAGAAAGTTCTGCACCAAATCAGGCAAGCCATCTCCGGCTATCTGGGCGAAAATCTCGGTCTGGAGCTGAAAGGAGACTGGCAAGTGTTTCGTTTCTCCTACACCGTCAAGGGTGAAGACCTTGGCCGGCCTCTTGACTTCATGGGCTTTCAGTTCTATCGGAACCGGACTGTCTTGCGCAAGTCCATCATGCTGAAAGCGACCAGAAAAGCCCGCCGAATCCATAAGAAACCCTATCAAGGGCACAAGCCAACTGT
>NZ_CAJMXG010000128.1:0-8179 GCF_905219725.1 Oscillibacter sp. CU971 | reverse complement strand
CCCTTTCCCAATTTTTGATAATTCAGTCCGTGGGAGGTCTGGCTGCCCCGGTTCTCCGACGTGTTGTAGCTGTCAATCGTTTCCCGGCCCAGCGCGTCGGAAATTTCCTTGGCGTTCTTACCCCGCCCACTCAAAAATAAAGTACAGTCGCAGTTGTCGCTGATGATGTCGGCGGCGTCCTTGTAGATGCTTTTCAACTGCGATTGACTTTGCAAAATAATAGAAGCCGAGATTTCCCGGCTTCGGATGGTGGCGATCAGCTTGTCAAAGTTGGGTATCTGCCCGATGTTGGCAAACTCGTCCAGTATCAGACGCACATGGACGGGAAGCCTCCCGCCGTACACGTCGTCGGCCCGGTCGCACAGCAGATTGATAAGCTGGCTTTGCAGCATCGCCAGAATGAAGTTAAAGGTCGTATCCGTGTCGCTCATTATCAGGAACAGCGCCGTTTTGCGGTCGCCCAGGGTGTCCAGCTCCATTTCGTCGGTTTCCATCAGCTCACGGACTTCCCGGATGTCAAAGGGCGCTAACCTCGCCCCGCAGGAAATAAGGATAGAGGAACGAGTTTTGCCAGCGGAAAGCAGAAATTTTTGATACTGCCGGACGGCGAAATGCTCCGGCTCCTTTTCCGCAAGCCGGGCGAACATTTCATCAACGGGGCTTTGAAATTCGGCGTCGTCCTCTCTGGCCTCGGAAGCGTTAATCATTTCAAGCAGGGTGGTGAAATTCTTTTCGTCCTCCGGGGCCTCGTACCAGATGTAGCCGATCAGGGCGGTGTAAAATAGCCGCTCGGACTTCACCCAAAAATCCTCCGTGGATTTTTCCCCGTCGCCCTTGGTGTTGGCGATGATGGTGTTTACCAGCTTCAAGATGTCCTTTTCGCTGTGCAGGTAGGCGAACGGGTTATACCGCATGGACTTGGAAAAATTGATGGTGTTCAGCACTTTTATCCGATAGCCGCCCCGTCTTAAAAGCTGTCCCACCTCGATCAAGAGGCTCCCTTTCGGGTCGGTAATGCAATAGCTGCTGTGCATCTGCATGAGGTTGGGCTTAACAAAAAATCTCGTCTTGCCGCTGCCGGAACCGCCGATCACCAGCACATTCTTGTTCCGGGCGGTCTTGGGGTCTTTGGGCCTGCCGTTCATCGTCAGCCGTTCGGTCTGCGTGAGCAGGATGTTGTTTTCAAATACGGGGTCGATATACGGCGCTATGTCTTTTGGCCCGCCCCATCGGGCGCTGCCGTATTCCATGCCGTGGCGGTATTTCTTGGCGTTCTTGCCTTTCAGGTACACCGCCAGCCGCACCAGCACAGCGCCCCCGATACCGATACACAGGTCAAAGGGGTGGAGGCTGGGCAGGCTGTTGGCGAACGCCGCCGCCAGGCTGTCCATGAAGTGCAGCATCTTTTGGGAGGCGTCCGCCCCCGCCGCCAGCCGCCACGCCTCGCCCATCTTGCCGAACAGCCACACGAACAGCAGATAGGGCAGGTTGGTGATGATGATTTTCTTTATATCCGGCTTCACCGCTCCATCCCCCTTTCCCTGATCTTCTCCTTGGCCCGCTGGACATTCCGGCCCGCCGCTTCCCGCAGGACGGACAGCGCCTTGCGGATGGAGGGCTTGGCCTCCCGTGACAGCTTCTTGGCGGTGAACTCCTTGAAAGCCTGTTCCAGATTGTCGGCGTCCCGGCTCTTGAAGATCACAATGTAGTGGGGCGGCTGGGTGGTCTTGTCCTTTCGCAAGGTGAAGTCCACGCCGTATTTCTTGGCGCAGGGCTTGAAAGCGGCGATGTTGGCGTCGGTGATCTCGATGTTGGACAGCGCCGCCCCGTGCTGCTTCAACTGCTTTAGGCTCTGCTGGCCCTGATGGAGCTTGGGGCCGTGTTTCTGCGCCTCCAAAAACTTTTTCAGGGCCATTTGCAGCACTTGGGCCGTCAGCTTCCCGGTTTTCATGGATAATGCGATGGTCTTTTGAGTGACGTCCTCCTGCAAGCGTCATACCTCCTTTGCCAGAAGTCGAAAAGGGCGGCTACGGTGGAACCACCAGCCGCCGCAGGTAAATTCGCATCAGATACGCACCCGCAGGCCGTTCAGATCGTCGGCCCGGATGCCCACCAGATACCAATCGACGGCGTACTCAATCCGGGTGGGCTTCCAGCGCCCGCCCACCATCACGTCGAAGCACTGTCCACAGTGCAGACCGCCGTAGTAGTCGGCCAGGTCAAAGCGGATGTCGTAGCGGTCTGTCCGCTCGTCAAAAATCAATGCGCCCTGTTTCATAGTCGGGGCCTCCTTTGTCAGATTTTACCCTCCGCCATATCATGGGCGACGAGGGCGGTGTAGTAGCTTCCCATCGTGCTGGGGGCGTTGAACAGCACCGCCAGCAGGTATTTCTTGATGTTGCGGATTTTCGTGGTGTTCTCCCGCATACAGTCCATGACGAACTCAATATGGCCGCTGTTCAGTTTCAGCAGCTTGGCCTTTACCAGCTCGGCGGGGTAGTCATCACCGGCAACACGGATAGTCTTACGGGCCGTGCAGACGGTTTCTACCAGCAATTCTACGATGCCGTCTAATTCCTCCCGGTCGATCTTGGAGTGGCGCAGGAGGTGGTCGTACTCGATATTCTCCTTGATGATGTCCCGGTAAATCTCAACGGCGCTCTGCGTGGCCGCTTCCGATCCTTTCCTTTCCGGCGGCGAAGCCGCCCCAGCGGGAGGGGGTGAAAGGGAGGGAAAGGAATGGGTAATTGATGGGTCAGTAATAGCTTGGTCTTTAGTTACTCTATCTTTATTTAATTGCGTTGGATTTTCCGACGTCGGTTTTCCCGTTGTCGGGTTTTCCGACGACGGTTTATCCAACGACGGCGGCAAAGAAACAGGCTGTTCGTGGATGATGTACTCGTTGCTGCTGAACTTGCCGCCCTCGTCCGTAGTCTGGTGGCGCTCGATGTACCCGGCCCGCTCCAATTCGTTGACAGCGGAACGAATGGCGTCCTTGCTCTCCCGGTTGATGTAGCACAGGCCGGACAGGGTGTAGTCCCAATCTTCCGGGAGTGAGAGAATTTGCGACAGCAGGCCCTTGGCTTTCAGGGACAGGGACTTGTCCCGCAGGTGGTAGTTAGACATGACCGTGTAGCCCTTGTTCCTCTCCACGCGGAATACTGGCATGGCTTTCCGCTCCTTTCGGTATCTGGACATGAAAAAACGCCGCAGACTTTTTTCAAAATCTGCGGCGTCTGCCGGGGCGCAGAAACGGGCGATGCCTTGCCGACATCGCCCGCTTTCTGTGCTGTTGTTCACTTGTTTGCGCCGCCCCGTTTTCCGCTGCCCTTAAAAAACATTGATTTTACTTGGTTTTCTCATGTTTTCTTATGTCAACGCCCTTAACGGGGCGGCTTTTGAAATGGCTCAACGCTCTATGTAGGAAAAGGACCCCACGAACCGCGCCGGCGCGCCGGGGACGTAGCGGCTGCCCTCAAACTGATAGTCGTAGACGGCAATCACGGCGTTATAGGGCTGGTCGAAGCCCTTGGAATAAACCTCCGTCAGGGCGGCGCACAGCTCCTCGCCCAGGGGCGCCGCCACCACGGCCGGGTCCTGGGAGGGGGCGCCGTTAAATTCGTAATCGAACACGTCCGGCTCAAAGGGCCAGAGGTCGCCGTTGAAAAAGTCCTGGGTGAAGGAGGGGGCCTTCTCGCCGTTCTCGTTCTGCATGAAACGGTTCTCGGCGTAGGCCGCCAGGGCTTCCCTGCTCTCAAAGCTGCCAAGCCAGATGGAAACAATGCCGGATTCTTCCATGGTGATTCTCCTTTGTCGTGATTTGGTGAAGCGGGGGTCAGCGCAAAACGGAATTGCTGAGGATATAAAATTCCTCCTGACAGGGGAGGACGCGCTTTTCCATGGGGGGGCAGGCCCTCGTCAAAGCGGCGGGCGGCCTCCTGGTCGAAGCGCATGACGGGGCTGTCCCGGCAGACCCGGGGGCCGCCGTATCGGGAATGGGCCGCCGCCCCTGTGCGCCGGGCGGGGACGCGGTAGAATGGAGACGCCGCCCGCCGGTGCTGTTGCTAATACTATACCAAAGGTTGAGCGGATTGTCTACAAAAATTGGGCGGTTTTTCGCCGAGTTTGCCCGCCGGAAGACGGGAGGGGCCCCCGCCAGGCGGGAAGCCCCCCGGAAAACACCCGTCGGAGACGGGTCACGCCTTTAGGATCTCGCCGCCGTAGGGGGCCATCTCCAGGCGGATGAAGAAGCCCTGGTCATGGGAGCAGACGGGGCAGGACTTGGGGGCCTGGAGGCCCTCTTGAATGTGGCCGCAGTTCAGGCAGAGCCAGCCGCACTTGGCGTCGGAGACGAAGAGCTTGCCGGATTCCATAAGCTCCGCGAAGTGGGCGAAGCGGCTGCCGTGGGCCTTCTCGATTTTGGAAATCTGCTCGNAGGAGGAGGCCACCNNGGGNAAGCCCTCCTGCCGGGCGGTCTGGGCGAAGCTGGGGTAGACGGGGTCGAACTCCTCGAACTCGTTGTGCTGGGCCATGCGGAGGAGCTGGGCCACGTCGTTGGTCAGGTCCACGGGGTAGCCGNCGTCGATATGGACGGTCTCCCCGGCCACCTCCTTCATGTGGTTGTAGAAGATTTCGGCGTGCTCCTTCTCCTGGTTGGCGGTGAAGGTGAAAATGGCCTCCAGGACGTGGAGCTGCTGCTGTTTGCACAGGCCCGCGGCAAAGGTATAGCGGTTCCGGGCCTGGCTTTCCCCGGCAAAGGCGCGCATGAGGTTTTTGAGCGTCTCGCTCTCTTTTAAGTTTTTGGACATGAAAATACTGCCTCCCTACTTTTAAAGTATGGAGGCAGTATTTCCCACATTCAGGGGATTATACGCTTAACAGAGCTTCGCCCCGGCGGGGATGGCGTCGTCCACCATGAGTAGGTGGAGCACCTCCTCCCCCTTTTCCTTGTGGACGGCGGAGATGAGCATGCCGCTGCTCTCCTGGCCCATCATCTTCCGGGGAGGCAGGTTCACAATCGCCACCAGGGTCTTGCCCACCAGCTCCTCCGGCTCATACCACTTGTGAATCCCGGAGAGGATCTGCCGGTCCACGCCGGTGCCGTCGTCCAGGGTGAACTTCAAAAGCTTCTCGCTCTTTTTCACCGCCTCGCAGGCCTTTACCTTCACTGCCCGGAAGTCCGACTTGCAGAAGGTGTCGAAGTCCACCTTCTCCGCCAGCTGGGGCTCCAGCTCCACGNCNGACTCCGCNTGNNTCGCNNCCTCCACGGNGGCCTCCAGCTCCTGAAGCGCCTTGTCCATGTCCACCCGGGGGAAGAGGTTCTCCCCCTTGGAGACCGCGGCGGTCTCCGGCAATCCGCCCCATTTGGCGGCGGAGTCCCAGGTCCGGGCGGAAGCGTCCGCGCCAATCTGGGAGAAGAGTTTGTCCATGCTCTCCGGCATGAAGGGAATCAGCAAAATGCCGCAGATGCGGGCTGCTTCCAGCAGGTTATACAGCACGTGGGCCAGCCGGGGGCCATTGGCCTCCATGTCCTTCGCCAGGGTCCAGGGGGTGTTCTCGTCAATATATTTGTTTGCCCGCTGGATGACCTTGAAGATCTCCTCCAGGGCCTTGTGGGGGGCGAAGCGGTCCATCTCGGCGGCGTAGCGCTCCCGCAGGCCCCCGGCCAGGTCCTTGAGCTCCGTGTCAAAGGAGACCGTTTCCGCCCAGGTCCCGCAGAGCGCGGGCAGGGTCCCGCCGAAGTATTTGCCCACCATGGCGGTGGTGCGGCTGACCAGGTTGCCCAGGTCGTTGGCAAGGTCCGTGTTGATGGTCTGGATCAAAAGCTCGTTGGAGAAGTTGCCGTCGGAGCCGAAGGGGAAGGTGCGCATCAGGAAGAAGCGCAGGGCGTCCACGCCGAACTGCTCCGCCAGGATATAGGGGTCCACCACGTTGCCCTTGGACTTGGACATTTTGCCGCCGTCCAGAAGGAGCCAGCCGTGGCCGAAGCATTTCTTAGGCACCGGCTCGCCCAGGCTCATGAGCATGGCGGGCCAGATGATGGAGTGGAAGCGGACGATCTCCTTGCCCACGATGTTCACGCCGGGCCACCAGCCCTTTTCGTAATCGCTGTAGCGGTCGTTGCCGTAGCCCAGGGCGGTAATATAGTTGGAGAGGGCGTCGATCCAGACATAGACCACATGGCCGGGGTCGAAGTCCACGGGCACGCCCCAGCTGAAGCTGGTCCGGGAGACGCACAGGTCCTCAAGACCCGGGTCAATGAAGTTGCGCACCATCTCGTGGACCCGGGAGGGGGGCTCCAGGAAGTCCGTGTTTTCCAGCAGGTCCCGGATTTTGTCCGCGTACTTGCTCAGGCGGAAGAAATAGGCCTCCTCCTCCGCGTCCTTGACGGGGCGGCCGCAGTCGGGGCAGCAGCCGTCCTTAAGCTGGCTCTCCGTCCAGAAGGCCTCGCAGGGGGTGCAGTATTTGCCCTTGTAGGTCCCCTTGTAGATATCGCCGTTGTCGTGCATTTTGCGGAAGATATATTGAATGGATTTCACATGGTAATCGTCCGTGGTGCGGATGAAGCGGTCGTTGGAGATGTTCATCAGCTTCCACAGATCCCGCACGCCCCGGGGACCGTCCACAATGCGGTCCACAAATTCCTGGGGGGTGATGCCGGCCTCCTTGGCCTTTTCCTCGATTTTCTGTCCGTGCTCGTCGGTGCCGGTGAGGAACATGACGTCCTCGCCAAGCAGGCGGTGGTAGCGGGCCAGGGTGTCCGTGGCCACGGTGCAGTAGGTGTGGCCGATGTGAAGCTTGTCCGAGGGGTAGTAAATGGGCGTGGTGATATAGAATTTTTTCTTTTCCATGCTCTTTCTCCTTTAAAGCGGCGGCCCCGAATGGAAGGGACGCCGGTAGTGACGGGCTCAATTGGTCTATTATACTGACTTTTCCGGAAAATTACAAGCGGCATTCACCGTTCCGGGCCGGAAATTTCGGGCCCCTCCCGGTCCGCCAGGCTCCCGCGGCGCTTCCACCGGCCGGAGAAGTACCAGACCAGGGACAGGGCCAGACCCACGGCCCAGCCCACGGCGCAGCCGTAATACATATAGTCCGGCCCATAGCGCTCCGCCAGATAGTATACCGCCGGGACCCGCACCAGGATCAATGACAAAATTACGTCCACCATGGGAAACACGCTGTCCCCCGCGCCCCGCATGGCGTTGTTCAAGCAGAACATGACGGCGAACATAAAGTAGAAGGGCATGATGCACTGGAGGTAGACGGCCCCGGCGTGAATCACCGCCGGCGTGGGGGAGAAGAAGGCCACCAAGGGCTCCCGGAGGGGCAGGAGGACCGCCGTCATCAAAAGGGCCCAGGCGGCGGAGAGGGCAACGGCGACCCGGATGCCCCGCCGGGCCCGGTCCGGCTTTCTGGCGCCGGTGTTCTGGCCCACGAAGGAGATGACGGCGCTGGACAGGCTCTGAATGGGCAGGAAGGCCAGCTGATCCAGCCGGAAGCCCACGTTGTACCCGGCGGTGAACTCCTTGCCGTAGGAGTTGATCTTCCCCATCACCACCATGGCCCCCAGGGCAACCAGGGACATCTGGATTCCCGCCGGAAGGCCGATGCCCATGATCTGCCGGAAGAGGGCCCGGTCAAACCTCCGGGGCAGGAGGCGGAGGGAGATCTCCGGGTAGCGGCGGCTGATATAGAACACGCCGAAAAGCCAGGAGAAGGCCTGGGCGAGGATCGTGCCCAGGGCCACGCCGAAAACCCCCAGGTCGAAGGCCAGCACCAGCGCCAGGTCCAGGAGGATGTTCATCACCGAGGCCACCGCCAGGAACAAAAGGGTGCTCCGGCTGTTCCCCAGGCCCCCCAAAATCCCGGCGTTGAGGTTGTAGCCGATGCTGCCGGCGAGCCCGGCGCAGACCACCATTAAATAGAGGTACGCCTCGCCATAGGCGGCCTCCTCCACCTGGAGCAGGCGGAGGATGGGCCCCACCGCCAGCAGGGCCAGGGCCGTCAGGGGGATGATGGAGGTGAGGAAGGCGGCGTAGATGGTGTCCACCGCGTCCCGGACCCGATCCATTTTCCCCGCGCCGAAGAACTGGGCGATGACCACCGTGCCGCCGCTGGAAAGGCCGATGAACAGGGAGGAGAACATAGTCAAAACCGGGAAGCCCAGCCCTCCTCA
>NZ_CAJMXG010000127.1:0-8207 GCF_905219725.1 Oscillibacter sp. CU971 | reverse complement strand
CTGGGACTGGAAAAGCGAGGAATTCATCCCCCAATATGGTCCCTTTATTGGACGTTTCCTTTACCTTTGTCTGTTTGCCTGGCTTTTACCGGCTTTAATCAGTGCTTCCTTTATCTTAGTTTTTTCATAAAACTTCCAAGAATTTTCTATCGTCTTTTTGCGGGAGCCCGTCTAAAATGATAGGCGTGGTTTGGGGTGCGCCCCGGAGCACGAAAAACTGATTGGAGGAACTATGATGAAAAAGACGTTTGCCTTGCTTCTTGCCGCAGTTATGATGCTGGCTCTGCTGACCGCCTGCGGCGGCGGCGACAAGCCCGCCGACACCACTCCCCCGGCCGACACCAGCGCCCCCGCTGATACCGGCAGCGACGCCGCCGAACCCGAAGAGCCCGCCGCCGGCGGAAACATCGGCGTGTGCATCTACAAATTCGACGACGCCTTCATGACCACCTACCGCAACGCGCTCCAGGAGATTCTGGAGGGCAAGGGCTATCAGGTCACCGTCGTGGACGGAAACAACGACCAGGCCAAACAGAACGAGCAAATCAACACCTTCATCACCCAGGGAGTGGACGCCCTGATCATCAACCCCGTCATGACCTCCGCGGCGGACACCATCATTGCCACCGTAAAGTCCGCGGGCATCCCCACCGTGCTGATCAACCGGGAGCCCACCGCCGATCAGATGGCCGCCTATGACAAGTTGGTCTACGTCGGCTGCGACGCCGCCCAGTCCGGTACCTTCCAGGGCGAGCTGATTCTGGAGACCCCCAACAAGGGCGATATCAACGGCGACGGAAAAGTCTCCTACATCATGATCCAGGGCGACCCCGAGAACATTGACGCCCAGCTCCGCACCGAGTACTCCGTCAAGGCCCTGAAGGACGCCGGCGTCGAGGTCGAGCAGCTGAACCTGACCCGGGGCGACTGGGACCGTGAGAAGGGCCAGACCATCTGCGCCAACGACCTGGCTCAGTTCGGAGACAAGATCGAAGTGGTCTTCTGCNACAACGACGATATGGCCATCGGCGCTCTCCAGGCCATCCAGTCCGCCGGCCGCAAGGTCAATGAGGACATCTATCTGGTGGGCGTGGACGCCCTGGACGCGGCCCTGAACGAAGTCAGCAACGGCAACATGACCGGAACCGTCCTGAACGACGCCAACGGCCAGGCCGCCGGCGCCGTCGCCGAAATGGAGAAGCTGCTTGGCGGAGCTACCTATGCCTCCGGTGAGCAGAGCGTCTATGTCGACTATGTGAAGGTCACTCCCGACAACGTGGGCGACTTCATGAAGTNATCCAAGTTCATCAAAACAACGCGAAAACGTCTGACAGGGGCGCGTGCCGAAGCGCACGCGCCCCTCTTTTCCATAGCCGGTGAAGCCCGGCTCCCGCCATTTTGCCGGTTATGGAAAAGCCAACACGAACAAGGGGGGACCGTAAATTGTCAGAATATCGTTTGGAAATGCGTGACGTGGTTAAGACCTTCCCCGGCGTCAAGGCCCTGGATCACGCGCAGCTCAAGCTCCGCCCCGGCACCGTCCACGCGCTGATGGGAGAAAACGGCGCGGGCAAGTCCACGCTGATGAAGTGCATGTTCGGCATTTACCACATGGACGAGGGCGAGGTCGTCTATGAGGGACAAAAAGTCCAGATCAAGGGCCCTCTGGACGCGCTGAACCGGGGCATCGCCATGGTGCACCAGGAGCTCCAGCCCATTCCCGAGCGGAGCATCGGCGAGAACATCTACGTGGGCCGCTACCCCACAAAGCGCATCGGGCCCATCGTCACCATCGACCACGAAAAAATGTATCAGGACGCGGCGGCGGTTTTGAAGGAAGTCCACCTGAACTACGACCCCAAGGCCAAGCTGGGCAGCCTCAGCGTCTCCCAGATGCAGCTGGTGGAAATCGCCAAGGCCGTGTCCGCCGACTGCAAGGTCCTGATTCTGGATGAACCCACGTCCTCCCTGACGGCGGCGGAGGTGGAGGCCCTCTTCACCATTGTTCATGAGCTCCGGCAAAAGGGCGTGGCCATTGTCTACATCTCCCACAAAATGGACGAGATCCTCCGCATCAGCGACGAGGTCACCATCATGCGGGACGGACAGTACATCGGCACCTGGGACGCCAAGGGCATGACCACTGACTTCATCATCACCAAGANGGTGGGCCGGGAGCTTTCCAACCTCTACCCGCCCCGGAGCAACGTCCCCGGCGAGGTGGTCTTCGAGGTGGAGGATTTCACCTCCATCAACCCCAAGAGCTTCCGCCACGCCTCCTTCCAGGTCCGCAGGGGCGAAATCCTGGGCGTGGCCGGTCTTGTCGGGGNCCAGCNCACGGAGCTGATGGAGGGCCTTTTCGGCCTCCGCTGCCATAGCGCGGGCAAGATCACCTACAAGGGAAAAGAGCTGAAAATCAACCAGCCCAAACAGGCCATTGACAGCGGCATCGCCATGCTGACGGAGGACCGCCGGGCCACGGGCATCCTGGGCGTCCTCTCCATCGCGGACAACGTGTCCATCGCCTCCTTGAACCAGTACCTCATCGGCGGCTTCATGCTGGACGACGGGAAGATCGAGCAGCTGGTCCAGGACAACGTGGCCAAGCTCTCCATCAAGACCCCCTCGTCCAAGANGCTGATCCAGTCCCTCTCCGGCGGCAACCAGCAAAAGGTGCTCATCAGCCGGTGGCTGGCCAACGACCCGGACGTGTTCATCCTGGACGAGCCCACCCGGGGCATCGACGTGGGCGCGAAATACGAGATTTACTGCATCATCGCCGAGCTGGCGAAGCAGGGCAAAAGCGTCATCATGATCTNNTCCNAAATGAGTGAGCTCATCGGCATGTCCGACCGGATCATGGTCATGTGCGACGGCCGGGTCACCGGCTTCATCGACGGGAAAGACGCCAACCAGGAAAACATCATGGCCCTGGCCACCCAGTTTGAATAAGGAGGAGAGAAACCATGGAGAACAAAAAGCTGAACGCGAAAGCGGTCAAGAATTTCCTGTCCAACAACGCCATTATCATCCTGATCTTTATCCTGGCCCTGTTCGTGGGATTCGTGGCCGACAACNTCTGGAAGCCCGCCAACTTCAAAAANCTGGTGGTCAACGTGTCTCCCCGGTTCATCATCGCCTGCGGCGTGTCCGGCTGCCTTATCACCAAGGGTACGGACCTGTCCGCCGGACGCCAGGTGGGCCTCTCCGCCTGCCTTGCGGCCATGATNCTCCAGAGCGTGGACTACGCCGCCCGGGCCCTGCCCTGGATGCCGGACCTTCCGTGGTTCGTGGCCCTGCTGGTGGTCATCCTCATCATGGCCGTGTTCGGCGCCATCAACGGCTGCGTCATCGCCTTTTTGAAGGTTCCCCCCTTCATCGCCACCCTGGGCATGCAGACCATCGTCTACGGCCTCTGCTCCGTGGTGACGGGCAACGACCCCTTAGGCGGCTTTAAGAGCTCCTACTCCCAGGTGGCCCTGGGCTCCCTGGGCCCCATCCCCTACCTGGCTATTTTCGCCGTGGCCGTGGGGGCCTACATGCTGTTCCTGTATAACAAAACCCGGCACGGCAAATACATGTACGCCATCGGCGGAAACGAAAACGCCGCCCAGGTGGCGGGCGTCAACGTCCCGGCCACCCTGATCCGCATCTACGTCCTGGCCTCCGTCCTGTACGCCATCGCCGGTTTCCTGGTGGGCGCCAAGGCCGGCGGCGCCTCCACCGCCACGGGCTTCGGCTATGAGCTGGAAGCCATCGCGGCCTGCACCATCGGCGGCGTGTCCACCAACGGCGGCGTGGGCAAAGTGGGCGGCATCCTCATCGGCGTGCTGGTGTTCGAGATTTTGAAAATCTGCCTCCAGTTCCTCCGGGTGGACCCGGCTTACACCTTCATTGCCCAGGGCCTTGTCATCATCGTGGCCGTCGCCCTGGACCTGCGGAAGTATCTGGCGAAGAAGTAAAGAGCACCCGTTCTTGGAAAGAACTTCCAAAGCTCCGGCGCGAANTGCGCCGGAGCTTCTTTTCAAATAGAGCCTTTTGCTGTATACTAAAGGAAATGAGAAAAAGGAGGGCGCTTCCATGGAGGAATACCGGGTTCTGCTGGCGGACGACGAGGAGGAGATCCGCACCGGCATCAGCCGGAAGATCGACTGGGCCGCCCTGGGCTTTGCCCTGGTGGGGGAGGCGGGCAACGGCGAGGAGGCCCTGGAGCTGGCGGAGCAGCTCCGGCCCGNCGTGGTGCTCACCGACATCANGATGCCCNTTTTGGACGGCCTGGAGCTGTGCCGCCGTCTGCGGGTCTCCCTGCCGGGGGCCCGGCTGGTGGTCTTCTCCGGCTTCGACGACTTTGAGTATGCCCGCCAGGCGGTAAGCATGGGGGTGTCCGAGTATATCCTAAAGCCCATCAACGCTCCGGAGCTTACCCGGGTGCTGGAAGCCCTCCGGGACCAGCTGGACCGCCAGCGGCTGGAGCGGCGGGACATGGAGACCCTGCGCCGGAGGTATGAAGAGAGCCTGCCGGTGCTGCGGGAGCTGTTCTACACCCGGCTTCTCAGCGGTCAGATCCGCCCGGAGCAGGTCCAGGACCGGGCGGCCCGGTATGAGACTGANCTGCCCCAGGGCCTGTGGNCCGNCNCCCTGGTCCATGNGGACGGGGACGAGGGGGAGCGGGATGAGCTGCTGCTGCTGTCCGTCCAGTCCTTCCTGGAAAAGCACTTCGCCCTGGCGGGCTGCGCCGCCCGGGTGGTGCTCTACGGGGACATGGCGGCCCTGCTGGTCCACCTGGACCGGGAGGACCGGCTCTATCCCCTGCTGGAGGAGCTGGAGCGGCTTTCCCGTTTGTCCCAGAGCTACCTGGGATTCCGGCTCACCACCGGGGTGGGCCTGCCCTGCCGGGGGCCGGAGGAGCTGAACCACAGCGCCGCCGGGGCCCGGTCCGCCCTGGACTACCGGGTGCTGGCGGGGGGAGGCCGGGTCATCTACATCGGCGACCAGGAGCCCCTGTCCGCCGCGGCCCCCTCCTTTGAGGAGGAGGACCAGCGGGCCCTGTCTGCCGCCGTGAAGCTGGGCACCCCGGAGCAGACGGAGGCGGTGGTCCGGGAACTGATGGAGCGGCTGCGCCAGGCGGGGCTGTCCCTCAGCAAGTGCGACCTCTTTTTGCTGGAGGTGGTGACCTGCCTGGTGCGGATTACCCGGTCCGGCGGGCTCCCGGTGGAGGAGGTCTTCGGCGAGGGCTTCACCGGCGCGGTGTCCGTCTCCGGCTTTTCCAGCCTGGAGGAGCTGGGGAGCTGGCTGGGGGAGCGCTGCGGGCGGCTCCGCGATCTGCTGGGCCGGAGGCGCAGCGATTCCGCCTGGCAGATGGTGGAGCGGGCCAAGGACTACATCGCCGGGCACTACACCGACGAGCAGCTCAGCGTGGAGGCGCTGTGCTCCCACATCCACCTCTCCCCTACGTATTTTTCCACCCTGTTTAAACGGGAGGTAGGCATGTCCTTCACCGCCTACGTCACCAAGGTCCGCATGGAGGAGGCGGCGAGGCTCCTCCGGGAGACGGACGAGAAGACCTACCGCATCGCCGAGGCCACGGGCTTCTCGGACCCCAACTATTTCAGCTATGTCTTCAAGCGGCACTTCGGCCTGTCCCCCTCCAAGTTCCGGGCGGAGCAGAGGGAGTAGGGGAGAAACGCCATGGCCTTAAAAAATGGCCGGCCCCGCTTTTGGCGCCGCCGGCCCTGGGCCGTCCCGGAAGGCCGGAGCGCATAACCGATAATAAAAGAGCCGGAGCCCAGGTGTTCTGAATGCCGGGNCNTGGCCCGGCATTGCTTTTCCCTGGGAAAAGCAAACCTCATCGTGAGGAGGGAGAGAGCCGTGAACGTATTCCGACGCCTCGCCGCCCAGTGGGCGGAGCGCTACCGCANAATGAGCATCCNGATNGTCCTNTCCCTGTNCTTCACCGCCGTGGCGGCNGCGGGGATGCTGCTGATGAGCGTCAGCCTCATCTGGCGCTTTTCCGNCGTCAACGANCAGCTGGTGGCNGAAAACAGCCGCNGGGTGCTGGCCCAGGCCAATTTGAACCTGGACAGCTACCTCCGGCGGATGATGCGCATTTCCGACACGGTGTATTACCGGAGCATCAAGAACATGGACCTGGCGGAGGACGATCTCACCGGGGATTTGAGTCTGCTGTATGAGGAAAACCGGGACGATCTGGTGTCCCTGGCGGTCTTTGACGGGGAGGGCGCTCTGGTGTCCGCCGTGCCCCTGACGGCGCTGAAGCGGGACGCGGAGACGGCGGACAGCGACTGGTTCCAGGCGGCCAGCCAGAGCATGGAGAATCTCCACTTTTCCACCCCTCATGTCCAAAATATCTTCGACGACCCGGACTACCCCTACCGCTGGGTGGTCTCCCTGAGCCGCCACGTCCAGCTGACCCGGGACGGGGCCACCGAGGGGGGCGTGCTGCTGGTGGACATGAGCTTCAGCGGCATCGAGCAGGTCTGCCGGGACGTAACCCTGGGCAGCGGGGGGTATCTCTACCTCATCGACGGCGATGGGGAACTGATTTACCATCCCCGGCAGCAGCTGATCTACGCCGGGCTGCTGGAGGAGAACAACCGGGCGGCGGCGGCATACCGGGACGGCAGCCACCAGGAGAAGTTCCAGGGCCGGTCCCGGCAGGTTACGGTGAAAACCATGGGCTACACCGGATGGAAGCTGGTGGGCGTGGCCCCGGCGGAAAGCTGGTTTGCGGCCTCCCCCCAGCTGCCCCTGTTCGGCCTGACCCTGCTGCTGTTTTCCATCTTTTTGATGGCCTTTTTGAACTTCCTGATCTCCGCCCGGATTTCGGACCCCATCCTGCGGCTGGAGCGGTCCATCCGGGAGCTGGACAAGGGGCTGGCCGGCGTGAAAATTGAGGAGGGAGGCTGCTATGAGGTCCAGCGGCTGAATCACGCCGTGGCCTCCATGGTCTCCACGATGCGGCACCTGATGGACGACATCGTCCGCCAGGAGGGGGAGAAGCGCCGCAGCGAGCTGGAGGTGCTCCAGTCCCAAATCAACCCTCATTTCCTCTACAACACACTGGATTCCGTTATCTGGATGACGGAATCCGGCCAGCAGACCGAGGCCATTCAGATGGTAACCTCCCTGGCGAGGCTCTTCCGCATCTCCCTGAGCAAGGGGAAGAGCATCATCCCCCTGGCGGACGAGCTGGAGCACGCCCGGCACTACATGAACATCCAGCAGATTCGCTACNAGAACAAATTCACCACGGAGATTGAGGCCCGGCCCGGCACCGAGGGGCTCTACACCCTGAAGCTCATCATCCAGCCCCTGCTGGAAAACGCCATCTACCACGGCATGGCCAGCGCGGAGGACGACGGGCTCATCCGGGTGACGGCCTACCGGGAGGGAGAGGACCTGCTCATCGACGTGGAGGACAACGGCCTTGGAATGCGCCCGGAGCTGGCGGCCTCCCTTCTGGACGAGGACCGGCCCGAGGTGCGGACCAAGGGCTCCGGCATCGGTGTGCGGAACGTCCACCAGCGGGTGGGCCTCACCTTCGGGGAGGGATACGGCCTGGCCATTTTCAGCGAGCCGGACGAGGGCACACTGGTCCGCATCCGCCTTCCGGCCCTGGACCGGGAGGAGGCGGAACGCCGCCGGCAGGGGGAGGAGCTATGAAAACGGAGAAAAGCAGACTCATTNAAATCGCCATCCTGGCGGCCCTGGGGCTGGCGGCGGCGCTGTCCCTGGTCCTGCCCCAGCTCCTCCGGGGAGAGCGGGAGCCACAGCTTTTGTCCCTCACCGTGCTGCTCCGGGACACCGACAGCTCCGGGTGGACCGTGGCCCGGCAGGGCATGGAGCAGGCGGCGGATGAGCTGGGCGCGGAGCTTCGCTTTCTCACCCTCGCCGCCGCCAATGACGGCGCCGAGCAGGAGGCGCTGCTTCTCAGGGAGATTGAGGACGGGGCGGCGGCGCTGGTAGTGGTTCCGGCGGACCCGGCGGCGCTGTCCGCCGCGCTGGACCCCTGGCTGGTGGTGTGCCCCGTGGTGACCCTGGAGTCCCCCATGGAGGGGGCGGCGGGCGTGGTGTCCCCGGACAATGCCCTGCTGGGGCAGGAGCTGGCGGAGGCCCTGCTGGAGGACTGGGACGGCGGGGAGGTGCTGCTGCTGGACACCGCCGGGCGATGCGCCGACGTGTCGGCC
>NZ_CAJMXG010000126.1:0-8251 GCF_905219725.1 Oscillibacter sp. CU971 | reverse complement strand
GGTCGTGGAGGAGCACGGTCCCGCAGTCAGCGGAAAAGACGGACAACGTCAAGCCCGGAACATCCGTCACCAGCGCGTCGGCGCTGTCATAGTCCCGCTCCCGGAAGAGGCCCTTCCCGGCGTCGGCCTCCGTGCAGGCCCGGACATTCGTCTCATGAACCTGCCGGGAGAGGACGGTCCGATCCATGTCCACACGGATGGCGGCGCAGAAACGGCGGTAATTTTCCAGCATGGCATCCCGCCCGTCCCCCATGCCGGGGCGGAGGTTCAGGCTGTCCCAGGGGGCGGGGGACACGCCCCCCAGGCGGGTGGAAAAGCCGTGGCGGACGCCGCCTAAGTTCGAGGCGGTGAACCAGACCAGGCCGTTTTGTTCGTGGGTTTCAAAGGGCATGGGGACCTCCCTGTTCTTCTTTCTTTTGGCCTTCGCCGTTTTTCTCAACCGGCTTATGGTTCGTCCAGCCGTTCCAGATGTGGAACACGCCATAGGCCAGCACCGGGAGGCCCAGAAGCGCAAACAGCTCAACCGCGCCGCTGTCCAGAATGGAAGCATACAGCAAGATTCCGCCCAACAGGCTCAAAGCAATGCCAAACACGAGTTCTTTGATATCCTGGAGCAGGAAAAGAACACTGTCATCCTTTTTATCCATACATTTGCCTTCTTTAATTACTATGATACTCCGGGCATGTGCACTTCTTCCATTTCAGGCCGCTGCCGCAGGGGCAGGGGTCGTTCCGCCCGATTTTCACAACCTTGAGGGGCTGCTTCTTGGGCTTGGTCCCGTCGCCGCCGACGTTCTCCACCATGCCCTTGGCTACCCGCTCCCGCTTGACCTCCTCGTCCTTCCTCAGGCGCACGGAGTACAGCCGCCGGACGGTCTCGTCCTGGATGGCGGCGATCATCTCCTCGAACATCTCCAGGGACTCCCGCTTATACACGTCCACCGGATTGTTGTTGCCGTAGGACTGGAGCCGGATGCCCTGCTTCAAGTCGTCCATGGCGTCGATGTGGTCCATCCAGTACTCGTCCACCACCCGGAGCATGACCACCCGCTCCAGCTCCCGCATAATGGGGCTGGTGATCTCCGCCTCCTTGTTCTCATAGAAGCTCTCGGCGGCGGCGATGAAGGCCTCGTCAAAGTCCTCCTGGCTCTTGCCGGGAACCTCCCCCTCGGGGATGCTCACGGCCCCCTGGGCAAAGTACATGCCCTCCAGCCCCCGGAGCATCTCCCGGTATCCGGCGGCGTCCAAATGCGGCTTTTCGCCAAAGGCCAGGCTGACATGGTTCCCAATGGAGGTATGCATCATGTTCAGCACCGTGTCCTTGATGTCCATGCCGTCCAGAACCTGGCGGCGCTGACTGTAGATCAGCTCCCGCTGCTTGTTCATCACGTCGTCGTATTCCAGCACGGATTTCCGGGACTGGAAGTTCCGGGACTCCACGGTGGTCTGGGCGTTTTCAATGGCGCGGGTCAGCATTTTATTTTCGATGGGCGTGTCCTCGTCCAGGTCAAACCGCTCCATCATGTTCGTAATCCGGTCCCCGCCGAAAAGGCGCATCAAATCGTCCTCCAGGGAGATATAAAACTTCGTCTCGCCGGGGTCCCCCTGGCGGCCCGCGCGGCCCCGGAGCTGGTTGTCAATCCGGCGGGACTCGTGGCGCTCCGTGCCGATGATGAACAGCCCTCCGGCCTCCCGGACCTGGTCCGCCTCGCTGGCGATTTCCGCCTTGTGCTGGGCCAGCTTTTCGGCAAAAAGCTTCCGGGCGTCCAGAATCTCCTGGTTGTCCGTGTCGGCGTAGCCCGTGGCGTCCACAATGACCTCCTCGGAGTACCCCGCCTTGTCCAGGTCCGCCCTGGCAAGGTATTCGGCGTTGCCCCCCAGCATGATATCGGTGCCGCGGCCCGCCATGTTGGTGGCCACGGTGACGGCCCCCAGCTTGCCCGCCTGGGCGACAATCTCCGCCTCTTTTTCGTGGTTCTTGGCGTTCAGCAGGTTGTGCTTGATGCCCTCCCGGGCCAGGAGCTTGGAAAGAAGCTCGTTTTTCTCGATGGACACGGTGCCCACCAGCACGGGCTGGCCCTTTTCGTGGCACTCCTTGATCTGCTGGATGACGGCCCGGAACTTCCCGGCCTCGGTCTTGTAGACCACATCGTGGTGGTCGCTGCGCTGGTTGGGGCGGTTGGTGGGGATCTCGATGATGTCCAGGTTGTAGATGGTCCCGAATTCCTCCTGCTCCGTCATGGCCGTACCGGTCATGCCGGAGAGCTTGTCATAGAGCCGGAAGTAGTTCTGGAAGGTAATCGTCGCCAGGGTCCGGTTTTCGCTGTTGACGTTGACATGCTCCTTGGCCTCGATGGCCTGGTGGAGGCCGTTGGAGTACCGGCGGCCAAACATCAACCGGCCGGTGAACTCGTCCACGATGATGACTTCCCCGTCTTTCACCACATAGTCGATGTCCCGTTTCATGGTGCCGTGGGCCTTGAGAGCCTGGTTGATGTGGTGGCTGACGGTGGAGTTGGAGGGGTCCGAGAGGTTTTCCACATGGAAGTACTCCTCCGCCTTGGCGATGCCCCGGGCGGTGAGGGTGGCGGTTTTGGCCTTTTCGTCCACCACATAGTCCGCGTCGATGTCCGCGGCCTCCTCTTCCTTGTTGTCCACCTGGACCACCACCTGCTTTTTGAGCTTCGCCACGAACATCTCCGTCAGGTCGTACATCTGGGTGGACTTCTCCCCCTGGCCGGAGATGATGAGGGGAGTCCGGGCCTCGTCGATAAGGATGGAGTCCACCTCGTCCACGATGGCGAAGGAATGGCCCCGCTGGACCAGCTCCTGGGAGTAGATGCACATATTGTCCCGGAGGTAGTCGAAGCCCATCTCGTTGTTGGTTCCGTAAGTGATGTCGGCGGCGTAGGCCTCCTGGCGCTGCTTGGAGGTCAGGCCATGGACAATGAGGCCCACCTTGAGCCCCAGGAAGCGGTGGACCTTGCCCATCCACTCGCTGTCGCGCTTGGCCAGGTAGTCGTTGACGGTGACAATGTGGACCCCCTTCCCCGCCAGGGCGTTGAGGTAGGCGGGAAGGGTCGCCACCAGGGTCTTGCCCTCGCCGGTCTTCATCTCGGCGATGCGGCCCTGGTGGAGGACGATGCCGCCCACCAGCTGCACCCGGTAGGGCCGGAGGCCCAGCACCCGGTCCGACGCCTCCCGGGCGGTGGCGAAGGCCTCGGGGAGAATGTCGTCCAGGGTCTCGCCGTTTTGCAGGCGCTCCTTGAACTCCTGGGTCTTTGCCTGGAGCTGGGCGTCGCTCATGGCCTTGTACTCATCGGCCATGGCCTCAATTTTATCCGCGATGGGGGTAATGGATTTCAGCTCCCGGGAGCTGTAGTCGCCGAAAATCTTTTGAATCAGGCCCATGATTGTTTGAAACTTCCTTTCGATTGTTCCGCCGCCCGGAAGGGCGGGAATTTCATAGTAAAACAAGCATAGCTTACCACAGTTTCCCCTGGAATGCAAAGGAAATCAGGGGCGGCCGGAAAAAAGTTTACAAAGCGGAAACGCTCACAGTTCCGTATCCAGCAGCATCCGGACGCGGCTTTCCACGGTCCCCTCGCCGGTGCTGGCGTCATAGTCCACGCTGACCAGCAGGGCATCCGGCAGTTTTCGCTGGAGGGCGGCGTACTGCCCCTTGCCGAAAATATGTCCCGGCAGGCAGCCAAAGGGCTGGACGCAGAGGATCTTCCGGTACCCGAGCCCGGCCCAGGCCGCCGCCTCGGCGGTGACGAGCCACCCGTCGGCCACGGTGCAGTTTAAGGGCGCGAGCCCCTCCGCCCGGCGCTTTACCTCCGCCAGCGGCGGCAGGGTGTGAAATCCGGCCTCCCGCAAAACCGCCAGCAGCTCCCGCTGGATTCCCCCCAGCCATTCGGACAGGAAGCGGTACAGCTTCCGCTGGTAAGCGGGGCCCTTCAGGCTGTGGGTATCCATATAATAGAGGGCGTACCAGGTAAGGCCGCCCACTCCGATTTCGCAGCGCTCTGCGGCTAGATACCGCTCCAGGTTCCAGTTCCCCAGATGGCAGTACTTTGTGTAAATCTCTCCCACAACGGCAACCCTCCGCACGTCCCCGGGCGCCGTCTCAATCCGGCGGAAGGAGGCCGCGATCTCCCGGCAGCGCTCGAGAATGCGGCGCCGGGAAAGGCCCGTCCCCCGGCGCAGATCCTCCCCCAGCGTCTCCATCCAGCGCCGCCAAAGCGCCTCCGCGCCGCCGGGGAGGACCTCGTAAGGCCGCACCTGGTTCCGGGCAATCGCCAGCGCGTCTCCCCACACCGCCGCCGCCAGCGCCCGGCGGATCATCGCCAGGGTGATGGGAAGGCCCGTGTCCCGGTCGATATCCCGGACGTTCAGGGACAGCAGCGCCACCTCCGGATATCCCGCCTTGTCCAGCGCCTTCCGCATCAGCCGGATGCCGCAGGAGCCCCGGCACTCGTCTCCGGCCTGTCCCATCAGCACGCCGCACTCCGCCGGGTCATACTCCCCGGATTCCAGGGCGGCCAGCACCTGCCCCGCCACCAGAAAGACGGGGTAGCACAGTTCATTGTGGAAATACCGCATTCCCCGGTCCGCCAGGCCCCGTTCCTCCCGCAGCAAAACCGGCTCCCACTCCCGGGAAGCGAACGCGTGCCGCAGCAAGGGGAACCAATCGTCCAGAAGGGCGGGAATCAGCAGTGTGCGGGGCATGGCGGTCTCCTCCTTTCCGGTGTGCCGGCTTTATGCACAGTATACTCCCTTCCCCCTTCCCTGTCCAGCCGGGGAAACCGCTGGTCACTTTTTCTAAACCAGGCAAAATCATTCGATTGTTCCTTGTATATTCCGTCAAAACGTGTTACAATGATTTGTACTAAGAGATAAGGAGGGCCTCACTATGAAGCTCAGCTTTTACGGCGCGGACCAATGCGTCACCGGAAGCTGCCACTGTCTGGAGATCAACGACACCCGCATCCTCATCGACTGCGGCCTTCAGCAGGGCCGGGACGAGGTTTCCAACGGCGAATTCCCCTTTGCCGCCAACACCATCGACTACGTCCTGGTCACCCACGCCCACATCGACCACTCCGGCCGGATTCCCATGCTCATCAAGCAGGGCTTCAAGGGCCGCATCCTCACCACCCGCCTCACCGCCCAGCTGCTGGAAATCATGCTGCTGGACTCCGCCCACATCCAGGAGCAGGACGCGGAGTGGAAAAACCGCAAGGGTGAGCGCTCCGGCGCGCCCCGGACCGAGCCCCTCTACACCGTGGAGGACGCGGAGAGGGTCAAGGAATTTATGGTTGTCTGCGAGTACGGCGAGCTCATCAACCTGTGCGAGGGCGTGGATATCGAGTTCACCGACGCGGGGCACCTGCTGGGCTCCGCCTTCGTGGCCATGGACCTGCGGGAAAACGGCGTGAAAAAGAGCATCGTCTTCTCCGGGGACATCGGCAACATCAACCAGCCCGTCATCCGGGACCCGGTGCAGCTGGCCGGGGCGGACTACGTGGTGATGGAGTCCACCTACGGCGACCGGAACCACCCGGAGAGCTGGGGCTACACCGACGAGCTGGCCCGGATCATCGACGAGACCATGGCCCGGGGGGGCAACGTCATCATCCCCTCCTTCGCCGTAGGCCGGACCCAGGAGCTTCTCTACTTCATCCGGGAGATTAAGGAACAGCACATGGTATCCTCCTGCCCGGATTTCCCGGTGTACATCGACTCTCCCCTGGCGAAAAAGGCCACGTCCATCTTTGACGGGGACCTCCGGGGCTATATGGACCACGACGCGGTGTGGCTGGTGCGCAAGGGCACGAACATGTTCCGCTTCCCCAACCTTCACGCCACGGAAACCAGCGAGGAGTCCAAGGCCCTCAACGAGGACCGGACCCCCAAGGTCATCATCTCCGCCTCCGGCATGTGCGACACGGGCCGCATCCGCCACCACCTGAAGCACAACCTCTGGCGGCCGGAGAGCACCGTGCTCTTCGTGGGCTTCCAGGGGGAGGGCACCCTGGGCCGCCAGCTGCTGGAGGGGGCGGAGAGCGTGAAGCTCTTCGGCGAGGAAATCACCGTCCGGGCCCGTCTGGAGAACTTCACCGGCCTCAGTTCCCACGCGGACCGGGATCATCTGCTGAAATGGATCTCCGGCTTCCAGAACCCCAAGCCCCAGCACGTCTTTGTAGTCCACGGGGACCGGGAGGTGGCTCCCCACTTCGCCCAGACCCTGGAAAACATGGGCATCTCCGCCCATGCCCCCCAGTACACGGAGGTTTACGACCTGGCGGCCGGAACCATCCTCGAACGGGGCTACCTGCCGGAGCGGAAGGTCAAGCCGGTCACCGGCTCCAAGGGCGCGCCGGCTTACGAGCGCCTGGCGTCCGTGGGCAGCATGCTTACCGAGTTCATCAAGCGCAGCAAGGGCCGGGACAACAAGTCCCTGGCGAAGTACGCCGCGGAGCTGCGGCAGCTGCTTGAAAAGTGGGAGGCTTAAGCGCCGGATCTATGGAATACTTGAAAAACGGCCAAATCCACACTGCCCTGACGGAGGGCTATTCCAGCGAAGGCTATGGCGTCGTCCGGCTGGACGGCGCCGTGGTCTTCGTGCCCCGGGCCGTCCGGGGGGAGCGGATTGACCTGAGAATCACCCGGGTCATGAAAACCCATGCCCTGGGGGAAATCGTGAAGATTCACACCCCCTCCCCGGAGCGGGCCATCCCGGACTGTCCTTATTACGGCAGGTGCGGCGGCTGCGACTTCCGCCACCTCTCCTACGCGGAGGAGCTCCGGGCCAAGCGGCAGCGGGTTCAGGACGCACTGAGCCGCATCGGCGGCGCGGACGTCCAGGTGGAGGAAATCCTGGGTGCCAAAAAACCGGAGCATTACCGCAATAAATGCCAGTATCCCGTGGGGCCCCGGGGGGAAATCGGCTTCTTCCAGGCTCGGACTCACCAAGTGGTTCCGGTAGATCGCTGCCTCCTCCAGCCGGAGGTCTGCGACCGGACGGCCCACGCCGTGGGAAGCTGGATGAAGCGCTATAAAATCCCCGCCTATGACGAGGCCACGGGCCGGGGGCTGGTTCGTCATGTCTACGTGCGGGCCAACCGCAAGGGCGAGAGCCTGTGCTGCGTCGTCGTCAACGGGCGGAAGGTCCCCCGGGAGGCGGAGCTGGCCGCCCTGGTCCTGGCCGCCGCGCCCAAAACCTTGGGCGTGGTGCTGAACGTGAACACGAAAAAAGGCAACGTGATTCTGGGGGACCAGTACCGGACCCTCTGGGGGCAGGACTTTTTGATGGACACGCTGTGCGGCCTGGAGTTCAAGCTGTCGGTCCCCTCCTTCTACCAGGTAAACCGGGACCAGGCGGAAGTTCTCTATGGAAAGGCCCTGGAGTTCGCCGCCCTGACGGGGGAGGAAACGGCGCTGGACCTCTACTGCGGCGCGGGGACCATCACGCTGTGTCTGGCGGGCCGGGCCAAACGGGCCATCGGCGCGGAGATCGTCCCCGCCGCTATCCGGGACGCGGAGGAAAACGCGGCCCGGAACGGCGTGAACAATGCGGCGTTCTTCTGCGGCGACGCGGCGGACACGGCGGCCATGCTGGAGGCCCAGGGCCTGCGGCCGGACGTGATTACGGTGGACCCGCCCCGGAAGGGGCTCAGCCCGGAGGTCATCGCCTCGGCGGCGGCTATGGGGCCGGAGCGGATTGTGTATGTCTCCTGCGACCCGGGAACCTTGGGAAGAGACGTAAAGCTGTTCGCAGAGCGGGGCTACCGGGCCCTCCGGGCGGCGGCGGTGGATATGTTTCCGGGAACGCGGCATGTGGAGACTATTGTGTTGATACAAAAGAAAAACTCGTAGAAGTCCTTTATTTTAGGCACTTTGCGAAGCATTTCATGTTCACTTCGGAGGGTGAAAAAATACGAAATAAGCACCTTAAAAACTACTTTGATGTTTCAGTGGTAGTTGATATCGGGTGTGGGAACACAAACGGAAAATAAAGGCTTTCCGCAATCAACGTGTCTATGTAGTGTACACCCTGCTGATAAAATATAGGCAACAGGCTCTTAGAAATTGAACGGGATAGGCGTATCATTAGAGATAGTGGTACGCTTATTTTTTCGCTCATTTGCATCTTTGAATATACTGGTATCTGTCTATTATAATGAAAATAAAAAAGGACGGTGGCATTTATGAGAGAAAAGAAAAATAATTTATATGTGGATAGTGA
>NZ_CAJMXG010000125.1:0-8429 GCF_905219725.1 Oscillibacter sp. CU971 | reverse complement strand
CTCCTGCGGCGCGGCGGACGGAACGCTTCCCATGATATCGGGAAGGCCCTCCAGCACCTCGCCGGTGTAGGCGTCGCTTTTATATTTGAAGTTCCCCAGGGTGGGGTGACGGAGTTCCACTTCGTAGTGGGCGGGGGCCTCGTCCAGCTCCGGCTCCGTCTTGCTGGTGACGGAGTCCACTTCCAGGGTTCCGGCGTACTGTTCCGCCGCGTGGGCGGCAAGGGACATGCCGATGGGCAGGCCCGGCGCGCCGGTCTTCCAGAGCTGTTCCAGCTCCTTGGAGGAGAGGGAGGCCAGATCATCGGAGGACAAGGCGGGGTTGAGGGCCTGAACGTCTTCGATCATGGTAGTCTTGCCTTGAGAGACGCCGGCGGCGGGGGGAGTCAGGGGCTCTGCGGCCTGGGGCGCGGCCGGGCCGTTGGCGGAATCTGAGACCAGGGCGCCGTTTCCGGTTTTTCTGCCGAACATCTGCCAGAGCTGGAGACACAGCACCAGTGCCAAAAGGGCGATGGTAGCCGCCAGCAGCCAGCGGGTCAGCTTCTTGTCGTTTTTCTCCGGGGTCATGGGGTTCACCCTCCTTTTTAGAATGGCTCCATTATAGCGCGGAACGGGAAAAAAGTCCAGGGTGAGAGTCCAATTTCCGACGCATCCCTGGATCGGCTCGCAAACCCGGCAGCCGCCCTGCTCTGTTTTTCGCAAATAGCGGAGGTCGAAAGGATTTCCCCCGGCAAAATGCGGAAACGGCTTGAGGGAATCCTCCGCGGAGCCGGCATGCGCATGGCTTTGAACCGGGCCTCGACCGATGGGCCTGTCTCGGAGGCGTTCTTGTAAGCCAAGGCCCTGTAAACACTTGCCGAAAAAATGCTTTAGCGGTCAGCTTTACAAACAAATCATATTTACGGGAAGGCATATTATTTTTGCCAAATCAGTATGGAAATTTTTATCTGCTGTGTTATAATATAAACTGTAAAAAGGCTTATCCAGGGTACAGCAATGCTTCCGCCTTTCTCCGATTGATCCGGCTAAGAGGACAGGCGGCTCGGCACCGNCAGCCCCTCCCGGCGGTGCCGTCGGATTCATCCGTGTCGATTAGAATTCGCCCGTCCCTGACTCCGATGGCCTGAGTTTCAAATACCGGCAGCAAGGAATCCGGTGAGCCGCCCAAAACTCCTGTGTTGGTATGGACACAGGGGTTTTTGCAGTACTGGGGCGCTGACCGGCCAAAGCCGCGCGCCGGCTCATACTGACAGGCGCACGTCCGGTATTTTGCGCCGCCGGTCTGAAGGGGAGATTGATTTGCATATCGCTTTGTGTGATGATGAAAAGAATGAGCTGCTCCTGCTGCGGGAGATGATCCAGGCATTTTGCGAAAAAAAGAGGCTGGAGGCCGTCATAGATGTATTTTCCGGGGGGGAGGATTTTTTGGCGTCGGCTCAGCGGTATGACATTCTTTTTATGGACATCTACCTGCCCGGCATGAACGGGATGGAGGCGGCGGAGCGGGCCGGTGCCCTGGCCCGCCAGCAGATCGTGTTCACCACCGTCAGCCGGGAGTATGCTGTGGAAGCCTTCCGGCTGAACGCCGCCCACTATCCCACGAAGCCGCTGAGCGCCCAGTCTGTGGCGGAGGCGATGGAGCGGTGCCTGATGCGGCTGGGGGAACCTCCCCGGAAAAGCCTGGTGATAAAGACGAATCAGGGAACGATTCCGGTGCCGATGGAGCNGATCGTGTTTATCGAAGTGCTGAACAAGCTGTGCATTGTACATACCGCCAAAAGCGACTTCCGCACCTATACCTCTCTGGACGCGCTGTTTGAGCAGCTGGACGATGCTTTCCTGCGGGCGCAGCGCAGCTATGTGGTGAATATGCGGTTTGTGGAGTCCTTCCTGTTTGACCGGGTGATTTTAGCAGGCGGCACAGAGATCATGCTGTCCAGGGGCAATCGGACCGAGCTGAAAAGACAGTATCAAAGCTTTCTCTTTCGTTTAGCGAGGAGGGCTGAGGAGTGATCTTTTGGAGACTGTTTTTCGGCTGGCTGATACAGATTGGGCCCTTTGCGCTCCTGTGCATTCAGCCTTTTGCGGGGCAGCTTCGCTTTCCCCTCNNGAAAACCGNGGCCGTTATNCTGATTCTGTTTNNGGGGCTTGCGGCGGCGTTCGCGCTGACAGGATGTGCGCTGCACCGTGCGTCGGCCTCCGACCCCTGACTGTTTGTCAAGGTCAACATGGCTTTTTTTGTGAGCCTGATTTTCTGCTTCCTGTGGTATTTGTACGCCGTAACCGCTTCATGGCCGAAAAAGCTGTTTGTGTTCTCCTACGTTCTGAGCGGAGCGTTTATCATCACGTCCATCAGCAACGCGATTGCCACAAGGCTGCATATGGGCAGAAGCGACGGGCTGCCATACCTGGGCTGTGCGCCGCTGATTCTGCTTCTGGCGGCCGCGGCGTTCCTGCCCGTTTTGTTTTTCGTCCTCAAGCGGCACTACCAAATCATGGCGGACAGCTTTACGAACAGGGAGAGCATCTACATATCCACGCTGTCCATCGTTTTGTGCGTGGCGCTGTCCAGCGGCCTGATCTGCTTCGGCTACCTCAATCTTTATGAGCCAATGAATTTGCTGCTCTATATCGCTCTGCTGATCTCAATTTTTGCGATGAACGGCATCTGCTTCAAGCTATTGGACATCACCCATGAGAAAATGAGCGCCCAGCGGAAATATGACGAGCTTCATTGCCAGCTCTCCCTTCAGGTGGAGCAATACCGCCGGATCAGCAACAATATGGAGGCAACCCGGCGGATGCGCCATGATCTCAAACNCCATATGATTACGNTACAGGGCTTCCTCCAAGGCNGGAACNTAAAGGAGGCGGAGCNGTATTTGGACCATTACCTGCTGGTCACGAAGGAGCTCGAAATCCCCAAGCTGTGCGATAACGCCGTGGTGAACACGGTGGCCGACTATTATCGAATGCTGTCGGCGGAGCAGGACATCTGCTTTTCAGCGCGTATTGCGATCCCGGCGGATCTGGCCGTCCAGGATATTGATCTGTCCGTCCTGATCGGGAACCTGCTGGAAAACGCGTTTGACGCCGCGCTTCTGGTGGAGGGCGAGGCCCGTTTTATCCGCTTCAACATGGCCTGCTTCGGGAAGATGCTGGCGGTCACCGTGGACAACGGCTTTAACGGGACCGTAAAAATGGAGGCAGGCCGCTATCTGTCCACCAAAGACCAGCACAGCGGCTTTGGCCTGGCCAGCGTGGAGGCGATTGCGGAAAAGTATTCCGGCGGCGTGGAGTTTACCCATGAGGCGGAGGTATTCCATTCGTCGGTCATGCTGGGGATATAGTTTTTGGGGCGCAGAATATCGCGTCGCAGTGCTGAAAACGCCCAAAAGCAGCCCCCGGAACGGACGAAAATTGCCGCCGCTCCGAGGGCGCCGGACGGGCAGGGGCACTCCGCCGGTAAAAAACTGTTAGCTTGGGGCCGCGGCCTTGCTTCAGNCGCGCCGCTTCGCACNGTGGATCAGGCCGCCGCGTGAAGCTCAGCTCGTTTCCTCCCCGCTGGCCAGCGCCTTCAGGGCGGTGGCGGGATGCTCATGCAGCGGCAGGGATAGTCCTGCCCCATTTGCGGATGGAATCAGGGATTCACGGGTCTCCGCCAACGGCTGGGGTTCCAGTGCGCGGATGAAGCCGGGTCCGTGGGGCCAGAATTGCCCGTGGTTGTTTTGGCCTGTCCGGAAGGGCTCATGGCTGCGCCAGAGGTCGCCGGCCAAAATGTTTTGCACATCGATCCTGAGGGTGTGCGGGATTTCCTCGGCCGGAGCCAGCGCCGACAGATCCGCGGCGGCGGCATCGACGGGGATATGCCCCGCTTCGGCATAGCCTCTCCGAATGACCGCCACTTCATTTGCTTGGTAGCCTTCCCCGCNCTCAAGCTCGTTCCAGAGCTGAATGTGCGTATTGCGGTCATGGCCGCTGCCGCCTATCGGGANCAGTCCATCGCAGTTGAAGGCNTAGGAGAAATTCCGCGGACTGCTCCGAGGGCCGAGGGCGAGGGAGGTTGGAATCAGCGACATCCCGCAGGAGGGCACAAGCTGGATATCCACCAGGGTTGTGCCTGCAGCCAGCCGGCCGGTGGGCGAGGGCGCGCCGCCGGCGGTGACATAGCCCACGCAGTGGTCCAGGCACAGCTCAAGGCCGAACTGGAGGATCTGCCCGCCGCTTCTGCGGATGTGGGGAAACCGGAACAGGGAGCCGCCCAGACCCTTGGGGTCCTCCTGGATCAAGCGGTCCAGAATTCTCCAGGTGGGCTGGCTGCCATGGGCGATGTCCTGATCGGTGAGTATCCGCGGCGTGGCATTGCGCAGGGTGAAGTTCACGAAGTCAATGGCAGACTTCAGGTGCTTTTCGGTGAAGTAGCAGGCGTCGCGCTGCCGCGGCGTACTGCCGCGGCGTACTGCCGCCGCATTGGATCAGCGCTATGTTGCAGCCCGTGGCAGCGGAAAAGCGGGGATCGCCGGGAATCACGGAGGAGAGGGGAAAGCTGGCGCCTATGGCGCTGCCGAATACAAAGACCCAGTCCTGGAACCGCTCCTCTGCCGCCAATGCCCGCAGCTCGCCAAACAGGCCGCCCCAAGGCCCTTTAAAATAAGCGGGCAGGGGGCCAAAGGAGGCGGGCGCCTTCTCCCAGCCGTTCAGCAGGTTGTAGAAGTATGCCCCTGCCGCCCCTCTGTAGAGGAACTCCGGCGCCATAAAGATTTTCAGTGTTTCAGAATCCGCCTGCGCATTTTTATAGGCCGTCTCAATGGCCCGGCGGGTGAACTCGACGCGCGCCATGATATCCAGGCATTGGCTGAGCACATGAAACCGCCGGTCTCCCGCCGCCGGAGCGAGGCCGGCATAATGGTCCGCGCCCGACGGTCCATATACCGCCCCGGTGTAGATCTCCCATGCGATAAACTGTACTTTTGAATATTCTGGCATATATTCAACTCCGTTTCTATCCAAATCGCTCTGGCACGCCGCGCAGCTGTTGGCGCGGCGGCCAGACAGAAAAAGGCCAGTCTCTTCCCGGGCTGACGGCCGGCCTTCCCGGGAGGGACTGGCTTTCCTCAAACAGCGCTGGAGCGCCGCTCCGGCAGCGATGAGCGGGTATCCAAAGGCGCAGGCTTACTTCTGGCTTTCGACCTCAAAGCGATAGCCTTCCTCGGGATTCCCGTACAGGCCCACCGTCACCTCAGACACGCCCTCCAGGTCTTGCTCGAAGAAGCTGTCCGAGTTGAGGACCGCGGAGTTGAGCTGATCGCCCTCCTGGATCTCGGAGGCCAGGCCCCAATACAGCTTGGGATACAGCACGAAGGTCGCCTTCTGGTCGTAGGCCACCGTCTTTTTCCGCATCATCAGCTTCCCGTCCTTGTATAGATCGACGCTGATGCCGCCGGGTACTCGGATATCATTGGCCACGTNGATGGAGCGGGTGTTGCTGGCGTTGCCGTCCTCGTCGATGGTGATGCCGGTCCCGTCCTCTATGATGTGGTAGCGTTTGCCGATGGAGGCGGTGAGCATGGCGGTGCGGCAGGCGTGGTCATTCCAGGAGGCGCTGACCGCGGTTTCGATGGGATAGGTCACCGTACACTGGGAGCCGCGGCCCACGTCGGGGATGACGCGCCAGGCCACGCCGTCCTTCAGCGCGTCGAAGGTGGGGATCTCGTTCTTGAGGAACAGGAAGATCTTGGGGAGGTCCTCGTTCATGGAGCGGTTCACATAAGTAATTTTGATTTGATTGCTCATAATTCGACAGCCTTTCATGATAGATTTGGGAGTTCGGTGGGTGGGATATGCTGGATTTGACCTCTCCAGCGGAAGCCGGGGACGGAGGGGGTCACTTCCAGCCGTCGATTTTGAAGGAGTAGCCGTCCTCGGCGTTTCCGTACAGGCCGACCGTCACCTCGGACACGCCTTCCAGATCTTGCTCGAAGAAGCTGTCCGAGTTGAGGACCGCGGAGCTGAGCTGGTCGCCCTCCTGGATCTCGGAGGCCAGGCCCCAGTACAGCTTGGGATGCAGCACGAAGGTCGCCTTCTGATTGTAGGACACGACCTGTTTGGTCATGACCACGCGGCCGTCCTTATACAGGCTGACGCTGACGCCGCCTGGGGTCTGGATGTCGCTGCAAACGTCGATGGAGGTCGTGCTGGAGGCGTTTCCATCGGCCCGAAGGACAATGCCGGTGCTGTCCTTGGCGACGCAGAAGCGGCTTCCGATGACTGCGGGCAGCATAGCCGTCCGGCAGCATCCGTCGTTCCAG
The DNA here is from genome assembly GCF_905219725.1 of Oscillibacter sp. CU971. Taxonomy (NCBI): domain Bacteria; kingdom Bacillati; phylum Bacillota; class Clostridia; order Eubacteriales; family Oscillospiraceae; genus Oscillibacter; species Oscillibacter sp. CU971. The sequence continues at coordinate 2,124 of NZ_CAJMXG010000125.1, read as the reverse complement.
GAGGCGCTGATTTCAGTGGAGATGGGGAAGGTGAAGTTGCAGGAGGAGCCGCGCCCGACCTTGTTAATCACACGCCAGGCCACGCCCTCCCGCAGGGCGTCGAAGCTGGGGATCTCGTTTTTGGTGAATACGAATACAGACGGCTGATCCAGATTCATGGAGTGGTTGACATATTTGATGTTCACATTGCTGCTCATAAAAACCTCCTACCTTACTTGTGAGCTGCCCGGGCTTATACGAGGTGTCTTTGGTTCAAACCTCATGCTAATTATGTAAAATCCGCAAAGCTTTTTCAATTCCCTAATTTCAGTAGTTTTGCCTGAGCGATGCAGAATCCTACCGGTTTCCGCAGTCCGGGTCCGCCTAAACCGGGAGATCTTCCAGCGAGAGCAGCCCCAGCTGTAGTGCTTTGACCACGGCCCGCACAGCGTTTTCGGCGTCCAGCTGGCGGTACAGGTTCTTTTTGTGGTACTGTACGGTTTCCTGGGTGATGTGCAGGTCGGCCGCGATCTGCCGGTCGGTCATGCCTCCGGCGATGCGCAGAAGAATCGTCCGCTGACGCGCGGTTAAANGGATGGACTCCGTNTTCTGGCGGATGTGGGAGCGTGTCACCTGCTGAAGCTCCAGCGACATGCTGCTGATCAGCTGCCGGAGCAGTACGGGAGGCCACTCGGATATCTGCTTTTGGTTTGTAACAATGGCTAACGTGACAGAGGAGCGATCAGGGGTGAATGGGGCGCTGTACAGGGTGCAGTTTGTTAAAAGGGTGCAGTAGTTTTGCTGCGGGAAGGTCCACATCGGCTCGCTGTGCCGAATGGACAGGGCAACGGCATTGGTGCCCGCATGAACCTCGGAAAAAGAGAAACCAGGTCTGAAAAGCCGGAAAAGTGGAAGTTCAGGTATTTTTTTTCAGTAGTATTCCCNGCTGGCTGACCAGAAGAAACGCGGAGGCTTTTGGCAGGCTGGCAGCGGCGGGCACCGCACAGGACTCAAAGGCGGAAATGTCGTTGTGCGACTGCTCACACAGCGTTTTAAGCTGCTGATCCGAGAGCGGGTAAAGCTGCCGGGTGGAATCGGGCGAGAGTCCCGCCTGTGCGCATCTTCGCCAGGAATCCAAGACGATCCGTTCGTTTCGTGAATTTTTCATTGTAGCACTCCTCACTATCGTTTAGTAACCCCCTGCTGTGCGTGTTGACAGCTTTGCCGGATGCGCGCGCCGCCTGTGTGGTGATCGCCGCGATCTGGCCGTTAGGTTTTCACAGCGGATTCTTCCATTCTGGGAAAAATCGGCTTTTCGTTGGCCGAAACCGTTTGAGACCGGCTTCTTACCCTAATTATAAAATAATTTGTCAGGCCAACCACCTGCATTTCACACCCTAAACCACACACTTTACGAAATGGACATCAAAAATGGCTGCTGTTCCTGCTGTAGGGAAAGAGCTCTGACATAATCTCGTCGGAGGGTGGAGCCGCCAGAAGTTCAGAAATTAGAATCTTTTCGCCGTTTGCTTTCCGCGCTAAAAAGGTGTTTTCCATAATGTCCCCCCCTCTGTCCCTCACAAAAATTGTTAGTAGGTGGTAACTTATGGTGCCTAGCCCCACGGTGAGCCGGGACGGGTCCGTATAGGTCCCGGAGTTGACGGCCACGGCGGCGGCTTGGAGCTTTTCCCGGACCTCCCTCTGTGTCTTGCCGGTAAAGGAACGCTGGACCTGCTTTCCCGTGCCGGGGTCCCGGCCCGTTGTAATCCGGTCCTCCCAATAGGTATACTCTTTCCCGTCCCGCATGACGGTCTTTTTGCGGATGGTCCCGCCGCCCCAAGGTGGCCTTCGACTGGTCCCTGGCTGGGGGGCGTGACCCGGCCCTATCTGCTGGCCGGAGGCCTGACGCCGGAGAATGTTACTTCCGAACCGAAAGGCCGGAAGTAATATGTGCCATGTTTTAAGGAAGCACTGATTAAATCAGGTAAAAGCCAGGCAAACAGACGAAGGTAATGGAAATGTCCAATAAAGGAACATATTCGGGGAAGAATTCCTCGCTTTTCCAGTCCCGGCCCGGCCTGCGGTTGATGCGGTATTCAATGGCAGAAAGCTGCGGATTGCTTTTGATTTCTTCCCGTTTCTCTA
>NZ_CAJMXG010000124.1:0-8484 GCF_905219725.1 Oscillibacter sp. CU971 | reverse complement strand
CATTAGGTTATCTTGTTTTGTTTATGGTGACTACGGGTAATCAGCCAACAATCTGTACCATGATTGCGGTACTCTTAATTCTGCTTTATAATGGAAAACGAGGAAAGCTAAAGTTGAAATACTCTTTCTATTGGTTCTATCCATCCCATATACTTTTCCTGTATGGTATGACCTTACTATTACCATGAAACGTCGAGAAGGAGACAGGATGTGGTTGCATTTCCCCGCCTGTTGTGATACTATTTTGATACTAAGAAAATTAGCGGCCAAAAATAGCAGGTGAAATATTAACAAATTTGCGAAAGTTTCACCTGTGAAAGCACAGAAAATACAGCCCCCTATAATAGGATTTGTCGAGTGGGAATAGTATTTTCAGAAACTAGAAAAAATCAAGACCCGCAAACCCTTGATTTTCAACGGTTTGCGGGTTTGCCATTTTCAGAATGAGCATTGACTTTGCGGAACATATGCGGTACAATCAGGGCATGAAATGCGGAACAATTCAAGCCTAGTCTGAATCCTGAAAAGCGTTGGTAATACAGCGTTTTTCAGGATTTTTCTTTTTTAGTGGCTACAAATTGGCTACATTTGCAGCGATTTTTGTAGCCAGAGGCTCACGGCATAATGCCGTCAAGCTGTCTGGCTACCTCCACCTGCTTGTTGGGGTACAGGTGGCTGTACGTGTCCATCGTTGTCTGCACCTTTTCATGTCCGAGCCGCTCCGCGATCAGCAGCGGAGAGAAGCCCATCTCCACCAGCAGGTTGGCGTGGCTGTGGCGAATGTCATGCACCCGGATGCGCTTTACCCCCGATGCCTTGCAGCCATACTCCATTTCGTGATACAGAAAGCTCTTAGTGTAGGGAAAGAGCCGGTCGTCCTTTTGCAGCCCGTAGCAATGGGACATATACTCCTGTAAACAGGTGCAGAGTCCATCAGGGATAGGGATGGTGCGGTTGCTCTTAGGCGTTTTCGGCGTGGTGACGATGTCCTCTCTGCCGAGACGCTGATAGCTCTTGTTTACCGTCAGGGTTTTCTTTTCAAAGTCGATGTCCGACGGCGTAAGCGCCAATAGCTCTCCTTCACGGATTCCGGTGAAGTACAAGGTCATAAATACCGCGTAGCTGGCAGGCCGGTCTTTCATGACCTCAATGAATGTCTGAAACTCCTGCCTTGTCCAGAACAGCATCTCATCGGCGTGTTTCTTACCCATGCTCCCTGCCTTGTGGCATGGATTCTCTTTCAGTCCATAGTACTTGACTGCGTAGTTGAAAATTGCTGTGAGCTGGTTGTTGATGCACTTGAGATAGGTTTGGGAGTAGGGCTTGCCGCTTTCATCGCGGTAGCTGGTCAGAGAGTTCTGCCACTGGCGCACATGAGTGGGCTTGATCTCGTTCAGCGGGATTTTCTTGAAGAAGGGCGTTACCTTCAGGTCGATCAGCCATTTCTTGCTGGCAACGGTGGAGGGCTTGAGGCGGTGCTCCATATCCTTGACATACAAAGCGATGAAGTCGCCGAAGGTCATACCGAGGCTGCCTGTGGATTGGCTGATGAAGTCACGTTCCCATTGAAGGGCTTCCTTTTTGGTGGCGAAGCCGCGCTTCTTTTTGTGGATGGTCTTGCCTGTCCAATCCGTTACCCGGATCTGCGACATCCAGCGACCGGTGTCGCCGTCTTTTGTTACTGACATTTTTACCTCCTTCCCTCAAGAATCAGGCTTTGATAGGGTTATTTACTCATTACTCTCGTTTTTACCATATTCCTTTTCCAAAAGCTCCGTCCGTCTTGCAATCAGTTCGTCACGGTCAAGTTCTTCTGGTTCTGTGCATTTGACTGCGTTCGCGGCATAGTATGCAAGCGTCTGCTCCTTCCAGCGCTTATATGCTGCCTGCGTGGAGTTATGGGCGCGAAGCTCGCTGCGCTCATCCTCCCATTGTTCAAGGAACAGGCACATATCTGCGTTGAACTCTGCCGTGCTCTTTCCATCAAAGGAAACCGAGCACTCCCATTGTTTGCTGCGGGGCGGCTTCTGCACATTGATCTTGAAGTCGATGCCCTCTACCGTTTCCAGCTTAAAGAGGAAGTCCATTACGTCGGCAAGCGTCCTGATCTGTGTCGTGCTGGATTCATACCCAAGAATATAGGTTGAGGTCGTGTCCAGCAGGTCTGCGATCTGATTGACAACGGCAATCGACACTTCAATCTCTCCGGTTTCGTACTTCTGTACGGTGCGGAGGGATTTTTTAAGCATTTGTGCCAGCTCGGTCTGGTTCAGCCCCTTCCGTTTTCGGAGTTGCTTAATTCTCTGCCCGATGGCGGGATAATCGAAATTGTCCATATCTGATTCACCTCGTCCATATCATACCACAGAATAAAGCGAATTGCAAGTACATATTTTTATTTCGTAAAGGCTTGACAGATGCACCTTGTATGCGTATAATGAATGTGTACTTAGGATACGCTTTTCAACAGAACTGGCAGAGCGAGAATGAATGGAAGATGCGTAATCCGAGAAAAATACTTTGAAACAGGAGGTACTATGAGAGCACAGTTTATCACAGCGTCAGAGGTGGCGGAGATCATGGGCATCAGCCGCAGCAAGGCGTATCAGATCGTCCGGGAAATGAACAGGGAGCTGAAAGCCCAAGGCTATCTGACCGTTGCCGGAAAATGCCCTGCCCAGTATTTCAAGCAGAAGTTCTACGGCTTCCAGATTCCCGGAGGTGAGCGAAATGACGGGAAATGAGAAAACGACCGCCCTCATCCCATCTGTTGGCGCAGATGGAGGGCAGCCGCCTCACGATTCAACTAACCAGAGCATACCACATGAAACCTGCGAAAGCAATCCCCCGGAGGAAAATATTGAGGAAATGCGTGAGAAAATCCGGCGCATGAACGATCCGCGTTATCTTCATACGGTTTCCATGACAGAGCTGTATCAGACCGCCTACAAGAGCAGGCCGCCCATCATCGACGGCTTGCTCTACGCGGGAGCGTATATCCTCGCAGGAGCGCCCAAAATCGGAAAATCATTTCTGGTAGCGCAGCTTGCCTACCATGTCAGCACAGGGCAAAGGCTGTGGGGCTATGAAGTCCATCAGGGTACGGTTCTGTACCTTGCACTGGAGGATGATTTCCAGAGAATCCAGAGTCGAATGTTTATGATGTACGGCGTGGCGGATACCGCCAGCCTGCATTTTGCAACGGCAGCAAACAAAATCGGAAACGGTCTTGACGAGCAGCTTGAGAATTTCATAAAGGAACACCCCGACACGAAGCTGGTTATCATTGACACCATGCAGAAGATCAGAGAAGCTGGCGGCGAGGCTTACAGCTACGCCAGCGACTATGAGATCATCGGCAAGCTCAAGCGTTTTGCGGACAGACACAGCATTTGCATCGTTACCGTCCATCACACAAGAAAGCAGCCAGCCGGGGACAGCTTTGAAACGATCTCCGGCACAACAGGACTTCTCGGTTGTGCAGACGGAGCACTCCTGATGCAGAAGAAGAAACGGACTGCATTGGAGGCCACGGTCGATGCGGTGGGGCGAGATCAACAGGATCAGATTCTATATCTGAAAAAAGATGCCGACACGCAGATATGGAGCCTTGAACGGACAGAGAACGAGCTGTATCAGGAGCCGCCCGACCCGGTATTGGATACGGTTTCCCAGCTTGTTTCCTACGAAAGCAGAGAATGGACAGGCAGCCCGACTGAGCTTGCGGAGACGGTCAACACAGGCATGGCGGCAAACGCTCTCACCAAATACCTGAACGTTAAATCCGGCAGGCTACTGGACGAGTACCATGTGAAGTACGAGAACAGAGCAAAACACTCCGGGCGGCAGGTGAAACTCACCTATATGGTCATCGACAATGTAGAGTACGAAGTAATCGAATGAGGACGGCGCGACGGCTGCGACGGTTGCAACGGTTGCAACGGTGAAAATGATACTGTCAGAGCAACCGTCGCTATCGTTGCGACCGTCGCGGAAAGGAAAGGATAGGAAAATGAAAAGCGTACAAATTCCCTATGATCTCTTCATCGACCTCACCATGTACCATCTGCGGGGCGAGGATGATTACGAAGAGGAAATCCGTCAGGGCTTAGAGCAGAAGCTCGACGCCATGCTGAACCGGCAGCTCTATTCCAGCTATAAGACTGCCCCTACCGAGGAAGAACGCGAACAGGCGCGGCAGGAATATCTTGACCGGCGCGGCGTTCCGCAAAGCTATCGCTGGACTACTCCTCCTTGGGAGCTGTGACAGGAGCGTGCCACGCTCCTGTTGCTGGAGGACAAGGCAAAGCATTCACTGACACAGCCCCTCACATCCCCGTCCCCATCGAAAAACCCGCAGATTTTGAGATGGATGGCAGAGAGGATTTTCAAAATTCTCTCTGCCTGTGGGCGGCAGCGTTGAAGCAAATTCGATTGCTGAAAGGCTGGCGGTCACGCCGTGGATTTTGCAAAGTGGGTACTACTTGCAAGCCACGGCAGAGGCTTCCGCAGAAGCCGCATTCCCCGTTCCCCCTCGGAGAGCCCACGATACTTTGCAGCCGCAGGATGAAAGTATCATAGTGGGTTATTACACTTCCGCAGAAGTGCCTCCCCGAAAGCTGCCCCGTCCTGCACAATCTGAAATCAGGAGGTAAACTGCCTATGGCAAGAGGCGACGGTATCCATCGTACCAACGCAAGAAATATGAGGCTGACCGCTGCCAGAATCGGCAACGCGCAGCAGCACAACGAACGGGAAAAGGAATCCTATGTCAATCAGGATATTGTCCCGGAGAGAACGCACCTCAATGTCCATTTCAAGAAACCGACCGCCGGATATGCGGAGATGTTTGAGCAGTTGAAAAAGGACGGGATCATCTCCACCCGTGGATTGAAAGAGGATGCCTTTCTCTACGGCGAGCTGGTCTTTGACGTAAACACCGCCTATTTTCATAATCACGGCGGCTATGACTTCGCAAAACAATTTTACACCGACGCATACAAATCCGCAATAGAAATCGTCGGCGGCGAGCAGTATATCCTTTCGGCGGTCATGCACGCCGACGAGCGCAACCGCGCCATGTCCGACGCGCTGGAGCAGGACGTGTACCACTATCACCTTCATGTGGTCTACATTCCCGTCGTGGAAAAGCAAATCCTGTGGTCGAAACGCTGCAAGGATAAATCGCTGGTGGGTACGGTCAAGGAAACGATACAGCAGGTCAGCATGAGCAAAAAGTGGGATTCCAAGCCCGCGCTGGACGAGCATGGGAAACCGCTGCTGAACGCAAACGGGAAAACTGTGCTCCAAAAATCCTATTCCGTTCTGCAAGATGATTTCTTCGCTGCCATGCGAAAGGCAGGGTATGACGATGTGGAGCGAGGCGAACGCGGCAGCTCCGAGGAACATCTGACGGTGACGCAGTTCAAGGTGCAGCAGGAACAGGCGCGGCTGGCAGAATTCACAGAGCAGAACCGTCAGCAGGAAAAACAGGCAGCAACGCTTGGGAGCAAAATTGAAAAAATCCAGAATCAGCGGGTCGATGTGCGGTCTATCGAAAAAATCGTGGCAACGTCCATTCCCTTCTCATCCAAAGTTGCCGTGGAGCGTGAGGACTTTGACCGACTTTCCACTCTGGCAAAGAAGTACGTTACAGCAGAGAAAAAGGAATCCAAACTGCAAAAGGCGGTGGATGCGGCAAACAAACTGATTGCAAAGCTCAAGGCTGAGATTGACAGTTTGAAACAGGAAATTTCTGATTATAAGTCTGTCCACAGCAAGCTCCGTGCGGCAGAATTGGAGCGTGAAAATACGGAGCTACGCGGGAAAGTCCGCAGCTATGAGGATGTAATTCAGCGTAATAATCTGTGGCGATTCTTCCATCCGCTCAGAGAAAAAGCGGTCACGAGGGACGAAGCTCGCTGATTCCTGTGTAGAGCCGGAAAAAACGCATTTTATCGAATGGGAGCGCGTCGGACAGGGCAGACATCGTCCGGCGCGCTCCTGTTTGAAAATCGCCATTTTTCCCAAGTCAAGAGCCGAAGAAAATCCCCAAAAAACACCCCTATTGCGTGACAGAGCCGCAGAAAGGATAAGCCTATGAGAACAGGACCTACCAAGCAGGAAAAGACCACCGAAATCTATTTTGACGAGAAAGACCCCACCATCTTCATCCGCACCCACAACACCGACCTCAAAAACAGGCTGACCGCATACAGCCGCAAACACCCTGCCGTCTGCAAGCTGACGGACGTAGACCCGGACACGGGCTGCAAGGAATTTGAGATTGAAAAGGGACGCTTCTCTTTCCGGCTGACCGCCCCATACAGAGAGGAACGCCGCAGGGCGGCAAGCGAAGCGGCGAAAAACGAATAAAAGGGTTTTAGGGCTTCGTTGATTGTTGCGTTGGCAACCCCACCGCAATGGTAGTGCCCTTCTCCGAACTTTTCTCTACCCAAACGGAGCCGCCGTGGAGGTCGGCGATCTCCCATACCAGTGAGAGCCCCAGTCCTGCGCCACCGTATTCCCGGCTGCGAGACTTGTCCACCCGGAAGAAGGGCTGGAAGATACTGCGCTGATACACCTCCGGGATGCCGCAGCCGGTGTCGGAGACGCGGAGCAGGAGCTTTTCCAACTCCTGAGTGACAGAAACCCGTACCGAGCCGCCCGGCCGGTTGTACTTGACAGCATTCTCCGTCAGGTTGAAGATCAGCCGGTAGATCAGTGCATCGCTGCCGGTCATAATGCCGTCGCCCTCCGCCGTCAGCGTGACGCCGAGCTTATCTGAGAGCGGCGCAAGATCTGTGAAGATCTCCTCAATCATGGGAGCGAGCTGGATCCGCTCGTTCCGCGCCACCTGCCGCAGATTGCTCATCTCCAGCAGTGTCCTGGTCATCTGTATCAGCCGTTCCGTCTGCTCACGCAAAAGCGTGAGGAACTCCGCCGTCTCCGGTCGCACATCAGGATGCTCCGCGGAAAACAGCTCCAACTGCGCCTGCATTAGTGCCAGTGGCGTGCGCAGCTCGTGGGCGGCGTTGCCGGTGAACTGCCGCTGGGCGGAAAAGGCGTTGTTCAGCCGCTCCAGCATCTGGTTGAACGAGCGGCTCAGCTGCCGGAACTCCGAAATAGCATCTTCATCGATCCTCATATCGGCAAGATTGTTCAGCTGCACCTGCTCCACCTGCGAGGTAAAGCTGCGCAGGGGCTTGAGAGCGCGTCCGCTGACGAAATAGGCGAGGATGCCGCTGAGCAGCGTTACCGCCGCCGTGATGTACCAGTTGGTGGTGCGGAAGCGCCCCTGCACCCCATCGACGACGATGGTCAACTCCTCGTTGGGCGCTATGAGCTGCGGGTCAAAGCTCGCCGCTCCGCCATCATTCAGGATCACCGTGCCGCCGCCTTGTAAACTGTCCGCAATGGTGTCCATATAGTACACACCGGAGGAGCACAGCAGCAAATTCATGGCCACGCAGGTGATGCCGATGAGCAGGACGGACATCAGCGTGATGCGCCACTGCAGGGAAAGCCGCTTCATTCCTCCTCGCCTCCCATCAGATAGCCCTCGCCGATGCGGTTGCGGATGGGGTCATAGCCCAGCACGGCGCGGAGCTTTTTGCGCAGGGCGGAGATGTGGACGCGAACGGAATTGCTGAAGCTGTCCACGCTATTGTCCCAAACGTGATCCATCAGCTCCTCCTGACTTACTGGCCTTCCTTGATGCACCATCAGGTATTCCAGGATTCCCGTTTCCTTCCGGGTGAGCGTCAGCGTCTGCCCGTTGACGGTGGCGGTACGGGAGCGGGTGTCAAAGGTCAGGCCTCCGCAGCTTAGCAGCACATCCTGCTGGGTGAACTGCCGCAATGTCAGGCTGCGGATGCGGGCCTCCAGCTCCGCCAAGTGGAAGGGCTTCGCCAGATAGTCGTTCGCCCCGGCATCCAGCCCCTGCACCTTGTCCTCCACTTCGCTGCGGGCGGAGAGGATCAGAACCCGCGTCTCCCGGTCGGTCTGCCGCAGGGTGCGCAGCACCGTCATGCCGTCCTTTTTCGGCAGATTCAGATCAAGAAGCACCAGATCGTATCGTTCCACGCCCAGAAACGCCAGCGCCTTTTCGCCGTCATAGCAGTAGTCCACGCTGTAGGCCAGCCGCCGCAGGCTGCGAACGATGGTCTCGCACAGGGCGCGTTCATCTTCAATTACTAAAAGGTGCATGAGAGCCCTCCTTTTTATTTCTTCGTTTTTGTGTTGCTTTCATTATAGCAAAAACAGATAAGGTTTGCGTTAAGTTTTCGTTCTTAGCAGAGACTTTAACTCTCCCGCGCTATGATGGGGGCAGAAAATCGGAAAGGGTGATGAAAAATGAGCTGCGGGAAAAAGGCCGCGGCGCAGATCGTGCTGCTGATGGCCGGAGCCGCCATGCTGTGCTTTGGTGTCTGGCGGGGCGAGGCGGCGACAGTGCTGAGCAAAGCAATCAAATTATGTCTGGAG
>NZ_CAJMXG010000123.1:0-8580 GCF_905219725.1 Oscillibacter sp. CU971 | reverse complement strand
GCCCCCGGCCTTCCAGGCGGCGTACCGGGTCAGCTCCACGTCGCTGCCGTCGGCGCGGTAGATGCGCTTGACAAAGAAAACGGGGATGCCCTTGCTCCGGGCCAAATCGCACGCATGGGCACAGGCGGGGACGGTGGCCTGGGCCCCCTTGATGCAGTGGCCGCCCCGGCGGTCCACAAAGCCGTTTTCCATGTCAATGAGAATGAGGGCGGAACGGGTGGGATTGGGTTTCATGGCAATGCTCCTTTCACAGCTTTTCAAACACATGCACCCGGAAGGAGGTCCGCACCTCCAGCCGGTCCAAGGCCGCCAGGCGCTCCGCCCCGGCCCTGGGGGTTTTCCAAAAATAAGGGGTCATGCGGAAGAGGTTTTGAAGGTCCTCCCGCCGCTCCAGCAAAACCGTCCCGTCCACCGGGACAATCTCCCGATAGGCGAAGCCCTCGTAGGGGGTCTCCTTCTCCTCGTTGGGGTAGGGCTTATCGTAGAGAATTTCCTTCATCTCCCAGAGGTGCTCCGCCCCGGGGACCACATAGAGGAACCACCCGCCGGGCTTCAGCACCCGCCGGAACTCCTCCAGCGCCAGGGGGGAAAAGCAGTTCAAAAGCACGTCCACGCCGCCATCCGCCAGGGGCAGGCGGTAGGAGGAGGCCACGGCGAACTCCGCCCCCTTCTCCCGCCTGGCCGCCGTGCGGAGGGCGAATTTCGAGATGTCCGTCCCCGCTATTTGGGNCCNTCTCCCGGCGGCCCGNAGGGCCTGGGCCACCCCGGCGGTGTACCAGNCCTCGCCGCAGCCCGCGTCCAGAAGGGCGGGCGTTTCGCCGGAAAGGGCCAAAATTCGACTACAAAGCGTATTTAGAAGCGGCTGGTAATACCCTCCGGACAGGAATTTCCGCCGGGCCAGCACCATCTCCCGGTCGTCTCCGGGGAGGGCGGAGTGCTTTTGGTTGGGGGGCAGCAGGTGGACGTAGCCCTCCTTGGCGATGTCAAAGCTGTGTCCCCCAGGGCAGCGGTACGCCCCCGCCGCCCGCTCCAGGGGGGCGGCGCAGAGGGGACAGCGAAAGAGGCTCATTCCGTTCCGCCCCCCGTCACGTCGTTGATCCACTTCCCGCCCCGGACCCGCCAAAGGCAGAGGGGGAATTTCACGATGCTTTCCAGCTGGATGGCGAAGGCGATGGGCCAGCATCCCAGTTTCAGAACCAGGGCCACCAGGGCCGTGGCGGGGAGGCACACCACCCACTGGGGGGCGATGTCCAGGACCGTGGACCACATCACGTCGCCCCCGGCCCGGAGGACCCCGGTGATGGCGGAGATGGCACAGGCGTGGAGGGGGATGGAGGCGAAGCCCATGACCGCCAGGGCCGTGGCGATTTCGGCGGAGAGGCCGAAGAGCTTGAACATGGGGAAAATAACGGGCACGAACAGCAGAGGCACCAGGGCGATGGAGAACACCGCCAGCGCCGTCCCCACCAGCACGGCGAACCAGAGGAGGGCCCGGCTCAGGTCCATGACCTTCTCCCGGCCCTGGCCCTCGCCGATGGCNTTGCCCACTATCACCGCCGTGGCGGCTCCCAGGCCGAAGCAGACCACCAGGAACAGGCGGTTCAGATTGCCCATGACGGCGTTGGCCGCCAGCATCTCCACGGAGTTGTCCGTGTAGCCCAGGATAACGGTCAAGAGGGAGTTCCCCAGGCCCCAGACGGTTTCGTTCAGCACCACCGGGGAGGCGTACTTGACAAAGCGGCGCATCATGTCCAGGCCCGGGCGGAAGAACAGCCCCAGGTTCAGGGGGATGAGCCTGCTCCGCAGGGCGCAGACAACGCAGATGGCAAACTCGCTGATCCGGGCCAGTAAAGTGGCNATGGCGGCCCCGGCCACCCCCAGGGCGGGGAAGCCGAAATTGCCGAAAATCAGCAGGTAGTTCAGGCCCGTGTTCAGGATGGTGGAAAAGCCGAAGAGCTTCATGCCGAAGGCCGGGTCCTCCACACTCCGCCGGGCGCTGACGTAGATGGAGGAGAGCATGTTGAACACATAGGCAAAGCCGATGACCTGGAGGTAGGGCGCGCCCAGCAGGGAAAGCTCATGCTTGTTGGACAGGAGGTCCATCACGGGCACCGGAAAGGCCCAGAAGGCCAGGGCCAGGGGCAGCGTGACGGCTGTTCCCAGCAGGGAGGCAACGCCCATGGCGCGGCTGACGCTCTTCTCGTCCCCCTTGCCCCAGTACTGGCTCACCAGAATGCCCAGGCCGCTCTGGAAGCCGAAGACAATGCTGGTGAGGAGGAACACCGGGACGTTGGCGGTGGTCACCGCCGCCATCTCCGCGTTTCCCAGGCGGGAAACCATGAAGGTGTCGATGAGCCCCAGGGAAAAGGTGATGAGGTTTTGCAGAATCATGGGCAGGGAGAGCTTAAAAAGCCGCTTGTAAAAGCCGGGTTCCCGGCGGAGGAAATTGAACATAAGTCACCTTTATCAAACGATTATTATAATTTTACAGCATGGGCATCCGGGTGTCCCGGTGCCGCCGGAGGGCCTGGGCACAGGCGTCGATGTCCGCCTCGGTGGTGCCGGGGCCAAAGCTGAGGCGGATCACCCCGGCGGCCACCCGCTTGGGGAGCTTCAGGGCGGCAACGACATGGCTGGGCTTGCCCTGGTGGCAGGCGGACCCGGCGGAAATGCAGATTCNCTGGCTTCCCAGGTCGTTGACGATGTTTCCGGCGGGCCAGCCCGCCAGGGACAGCGGCAGAATGTGAGGGGCCGTCCCCGCCCCCACGCAAACCATGTCCGGTATGGCAAGCATCTTCTCCAGGGCTACGGCGTGAAGGGCCTCCAAATGGGCGCGGTCCCGCTCCCGGCCCTCCAGGCGCAGCTCCGCCGCCCTGGCAAAGCCCGCGATCTGGGCCGTGGCCTCGGTGCCGGAGCGGAGCCCCCGCTCCTGCCCCCCGCCCGCCAGAAGGGGCCGGGGATTCCGCGCCCGGGGGCCGATGTACAGGGCCCCGACGCCCTTGGGCCCGCCGATCTTGTGGGCGGAAACCGTCACAAAATCCGCCCCCAGGGCCCTGGCGGAGAAGGTCCCCAGGCCCTGCACCGCGTCGGTGTGGAGGAGGGTCTTGGGATTTCGGGCGGCAAGGCCCCTGGCGATGTCCGCAACGGGGTACACGGTCCCCAGCTCGTTGTTCACCAGCATGACGGAGACGGCGGCGGTGTCGGGCCGGACGGCCTCTAAAACCTGCTCCGCCGTAAGACTGCCGTTTTGGTCCGGGGCAAGGTACGTGACCTCGCACCCCTCCCGCTCCAGCCATTTGCAGCACTCCAGCACGGCGCTGTGCTCCACCGCTGTGGTGACGATGTGGTTTCCAACGTGCCGGTTCTGCCACACGGCGGCCCGGAGGGCCCAGTTGTCCCCCTCGGTGCCGCAGGAGGTGAAATGCAGCCCCTCCGCCGGGCAGTCCAGCAGGGCGGCCACGGCCCTCCGCCAGTCCTCGACCCGCTTTTTCATTTCCGCGCCGAAGGGATACTGGGAGCTGGGATTTCCGTACCGCTCCGTCAGGACTTCTATCATGGCGTCCGCCACGGCCCGGGGGACGGGGGCGGTGGCGGCGTAATCCAGGTAAATCATCTGGTAAAAAACTCCTTTCCAGGGGGCTTGCCCAAACCGGGAGATTCCAGTATAATAGGGCACGCCAAGCCATTATAGCGAACAATCTTACAAAGCGCAAGGAGAATCTGATCCACTATGAAAGTCGCCATCTACACCCTTGGCTGCAAGGTGAACCAGTACGAGACCCAGGCCATGGAGCGGGAGCTCCGGGCCCGGGGCCACGAGACGGTCCCCTTCGGCCAGGAGGCAGACGCCTACGTTATCAATACCTGCTCCGTCACCGCCGCCGGGGACCAGAAGTCCCGCCAGGCCGTCCACCGGGCCCGCCGGGAGCACCCGGGGGCCGTGGTGGCCGTTTGCGGCTGCTGGTCCCAGACCCACGCCGCCGAGGCCCGGGCCCTGGGGGCCGACGTGCTGACGGGCACCGGGGACCGCATGGGCTTTTTAAGCCTTCTGGAACAGGCCGTCCAAGAGCGGGAGCGCACGACCCCCCTGGAGGCCGTGGACCCGCCCTTTGAGCGGCGGCATTTTGAATGGCTCCCCGCCGGGGGGCTGGAGGGCCGGACCCGGGCCCTTTTGAAGGTGGAGGACGGCTGCGCCAACTTCTGCTCCTACTGCATCATCCCCTACGCCCGGGGCCCGGTGCGCTCTTTGCCCATGGGGGAGGCGGCGGTCCAGGCCCTGGAGCTGAAAAACCAGGGCTATCAGGAGATTGTGCTGACGGGCATTGAGATTTCCTCCTGGGGCCGGGACCTCTGCCAGGGGACCACCCTCATCGACCTTCTGGAGGCCGTCAGCGCCGCCGTGCCGGGCGTGCGCCTCCGGCTGGGGAGCCTGGAGCCCCGGACTGTCACGGAGGAGTTCTGCCAGAGGGCGGCAATCCTGCCGGACCTGTGCCCCCAGTTCCACCTCTCCCTCCAAAGCGGCTGCGACGCCACCTTGCGGCGGATGCGGCGGAAGTACGACACAAAGCGGTATCTCCAGGCCGTGGAGCTTTTGAAAAAGACCTTCCGCCACCCCGCCGTCACCACGGACCTCATCACCGGCTTCCCCGGGGAGACGGAGGAGGAGTTTCAGGAAACCCTGGAGTTTATTCAAAGCTGCGGCTTTGCCCGGATGCACATTTTCCCCTACTCCCAGCGCCCCGGCACCCCGGCGGCGGAGATGGAGCAGCTTCCCAAGGCCCTCCGGGCCGAGCGGGCCCGCCGGGCGGCGGAGGCCGCCGCCGCCATGCGCCGGACCTATTTGGAGGAGTGCGTGGGCCGGACGGAAGAGGTGCTCTTTGAGCAGCCCGCCGGAAAGGAGGGCCTCTTCCTGGGCCACGCCCCCAACTACGCGGAGGTGCTGGTAAAGGGGGCGGATCTGCACAACCAGATCCGCCCCGTGGCCATCACCCAAACCGACGGGGAAACCCTCTTCGGGGAACTGAAGGAGTGAGGATATGAAGAGCCACTTTTTCGCCTACCTCTCCCGGATGCGGTTTATCCAGCGCTGGGCGCTGATGCGGAACACCGCGCCGGAGAACGTCCAGGAGCACAGCCACCAGGCCGCCGTCCTGGCCCACGCCCTGGCGGTGATCCGCAACGAGAAATTCGGCGGGACCGCCGACCCCGGAGCGGTGGCGGCGGCGGCGCTGTACCACGACGCCAGCGAGATTTTAACCGGGGACATGCCCACCCCCATCAAATACGGCAACCCCGCCATCCAGCACGCCTATAAGGAGGTGGAGGCGGTGGCGGAGCGGAAGCTGCTGGCCATGCTGCCCCAGGAGCTGCGGGGGGCCTACGCCCCGGTGCTCACGGAGGTGGACCCGGAGGTGGAACGGCTGGTGAAGGCGGCGGACAAGCTCTCGGCGTACATCAAATGCGTGGAGGAGCTGAAGGCCGGAAACACCGAATTCCGGGACGCCGCCGCCCAGACGCGAAAGGTTCTGGAGGGCTACGGCCTGCCGGAGGTGGAATATTTTCTGGAGACCTTCATGGACAGCTTTTCCCTGACCCTGGACCAGCTGAAATAAGACGTTTCAATCGCGGCGGGGGCGGGAACCTTTTTCCCGCCCCCGCCGTCTAAAGGAACACAACAAGATTTGGAGGGATGACCATGAAACGCCTGCTTTCCCTGACCCTGGCCGCCGCCCTGCTGGCGGCGCTGACCCTGCCCGCCGCCGCGGCGGAGGAATCCCAGGACGTTCGCCTTGCCAAGGTCACCGCCCTGGTGAAGGAGGCCCTGGCCCTGGACACGGAAGCCTATGAGACCTTCCAGGGCAGCCTGTCCGAGGAATTGGCTCCTGTCTGGGACCTGAGCTGGGAGGGGGAACGGCGCTCCCTCTCCGTCTCCGCCCTGGAGGACGGCACCGTCGTCAGCCTCTCCCGCTGGGAATCCCGGGCCTCCGCCCCCGCTTCCAACGAAGGAGGCTTCCCCTCCTTCCCGGAAAACGGCGGCGCGGAGGACCGGGCGGCGGCGGAGGCCTTCCTGGCCCGGGTCCTGCGGACGGGAGAAGCCGCGGAGCTGAGCGGCCCGGAGGGCGCGTCCTCCCTGGGCGGCTCCGGCAGCGCCTGGTCCGGGACCCTCGTCCTCAACGGCCNGCCCTCTCCCCTCCACTACTCCATCCGGGTGGAGGACGGGCTGGTGGAGCATTTCAGCCGGGACGTGCCGGAAACCGCCGCCATCGGCGGCGTGCCCGGGCCGGAGGCCGCCGCCTCCGCCGGTGAGGCGGAAGAGGCCCTGGCCGGAACCCTGAAGCTCCGGCTGGAGTATGTCCGGGACCCCGGCAGCGCCAAGGCCGTCCTCCGCTATGTGCCGGAGGCGGGGGCCCACACCTTCCTGGCGGACGCCAAAACCGGGGAGCTGATAGACCTGACGGAGCTNGAGGAGCAGCTGCGCCTGGGCTACCGCTCCGCCGCCGGAGGGGCCAACGCCGCCCCCTCCGCCAAGGCGGCGGACACGGCCGCCGAGGAAGCGGGCCTCACCAAGGCGGAACAGGAGGGCGCAGCGCAAATGGAGGGCGTGCTGCCCAAGGAGGAGCTGGACAAGGCCCTCCGGGCGGAGGGCGCCTACGGCCTCCGGGGCTATGCCCTGACGGGTNCGTCCTATGAGAGCGANGCCGGAACGGACNNCCAGGCGGGCCGGGTCCTCTGCACCCTGCGCTACGCCCGGACCGACGGCGGGGAGCGCCTCACCCGGAACATCACCGTGGACGCCAAGACCGGGGCCGTGGACAGCGTCTGGTCCTCCGCCCCCTATGGGCGGGCGGAGAAGGTCACGGAGGAGGAGGCGCTGAAACAGGCGGAGGCCTTTCTGAAAACGCGCTTCCCGGACCGGAGCCTGGTGCTGTACCAGACGGACCTGGAGATCATGCCCTGGCGGACGGAGACGCAGCCGTACTGGCACTTCACCTTTGCCCAGGCGGTGAACGGCCTGCCCTTCCGGGGCAACGCCGTCCATGTGGGCATTGACAACGCGGACGGGTCCGTCTATTCCCTCTCCTCTTCCTGGGACGGCGGCGTGGCCTTTGACGACGCCAACGGCATGGTCTCCATGGAGACGGCCCTCTCCGCCTGGGCGGGGACCTATGAGGCCGTGCTGGCCTACCGGAACGTCCCCCAGAAGCTCAGCAAGGCGGACCCGGNTCAGGCGAAGCTGCTGGAGCAGGGCACGGACTNCGGCTATGCCCTCCGCCTGGCCTACGGCCTGGAGCGGGCGGAGAACTACGCGGGCGTGGACGCCAAGACCGGCGCGCCGGTCCGGGAGGAACGGGACGGCGCCCGGCAGCCCCTCTCCTATGACGACCTGACCGGGAGCTCCGCCAGGGCGGACGCGGAGAAGCTGGCGCGGTATGGCGCGGGNTATGCCGGAGGGAAGTTCCGGCCCGCCAAAAATGTGACCCAGTGGGATCTGGTGGCGCTGGTCCACAGCCTCCAGGGGGCGGCCCTGGAGCCGGAGGCCGTGGAGAAGGATGAGCGGGAGAGCGCGTATTATACCGCCTACCGCCTCGGGCTCCTCCGCCCTGCGGAGCGGGACGACAACGCCGTCCTGAGCCGGGCGGACGTGGTGCGGATGCTGCTGGACGCCGCGGGCTACGGCCCCGCCGCCCGGCTGGGGGGAATCTACACCTGCGCGTACAGCGACAAGGGGAGCATTCCCGCAGAAGGGCTGGGCTACGCCGCCCTTGCCCAGGCCCTGGGGCTGGCCTCCGGGACCTACGCCGGAAGCCGGACCGCCACCCGGGGGGAGGCGGCCTCCATGCTCTGCCGGGTGCTGGAGCGGGCGGCCTGAGCATAAGAAGCGGGGACTGCCGGAAGGCAGTCCCCTTTTTGCCCTTATTTCGCTTCCAGGATGCCGGCCAGCCGGTCCAGCGCCTCCCCCGCGTCGGGGCCCTCGGCGGTCAGCGCCACCTCGCCCTGGTCCCGCATCAAGGAGAGGAAGCCAAGGAAGCTCTTGGCGTTGACGCAGTGCCCGCCCCGGGCGATGGTAATCTGGCTGGAAAAGCCGCTGGCCGCCTTGATAAAGCTGGTGGCGACCTGGTCCAGCTGTTCCTCCGGGATCTGTACGACTGCCGTACGATTCATGTGCCCACTCCGTTCCGTCAAATAATTGGGGATAGTATAACACGGTTTTGAGCGGATGCCAATTTTTATTAAAGAAGTTTTCGGGCCTTGGTACATTTTCGTCGTCTCCCCAAAAAGGCGGCGGGAGACCGCTGTGGAAATTGTTAAAAACCCTTAAGGTTTTTGCCGCTTGAGAAAAATGAAAAAAAGGCTTGCATTTCTAGGAAGAGTGTGCTATTATAATAAAGCTGTCCGGAAGGATGGCATATGCGCCCTTAGCTCAGCTGGATAGAGCGTCTGGCTACGGACCAGAAGGCCGGGGGTTCGAATCCCTCAGGGCGTACCAAGAAGAATCCCCGTGTTCTTAACGAATACGGGGATTCTTCTTGTTTTATCGCCTGGTTTTACGTTTAAAAGTTCGAGTTTCAAGACATGAAA
>NZ_CAJMXG010000122.1:0-8650 GCF_905219725.1 Oscillibacter sp. CU971 | reverse complement strand
GCATCGTCTGGGGCCACAAGCTGCCCATGCGCCACTTCCACGCCTTCCTCGAGCCCTATCCCAACGAGGAGAAGTAAGTCCCCCCTGAAAAGTAAGTGCCACTGTACCGCAGGTTGAGTGTACAGCTTAGAGAGGGCGCCCGCCCTGTTCCAAAGTCAAATGACGTGGACCCGGCGGACAGCCCTCTCTTTCTCGTTTTCCGGCCAGCGGTTGTGTGTATATCGAGAAAGAGGAGGAAATTGTTACATGAGCAACGAGACCTTGCAAACCCGCGACGGGTTTAAGAGCCAGTGGGGCTTTATTCTGNCCTGCATCGNCTCCGCCGTCGGCATGGGCAACATCTGCCGCTNCCCCATCANGGTTGCCAAGTGGGGCGGCCTGACCTTCCTGATTCCCTATTTCATCATCGTTCTTCTGGTGGGCAACTCCGGCGTTATGGAGGAGTTCGCCCTGGGCCGCCGGGCCCAGGCGGGCCCCATCGGCGCGTTCGGCCACGCTACCGAGGCCAGAAACGGCAACCGGAAGTTGGGCGAAGCCATCGGCCTGATTCCCATTGTGGGCTCTATGATGCTGGCAATCGGCTACACCGTGGTCATGAGCTGGATTTTCAAGTACACCTTCATGTCCCTCACTGGCGGCCTGTACGCCTTGGGTCAAGACATGGGCGCCATCGGCGGCACCTTTGGCGGCGCGGCTCCCGAGGCCGCGACTCTGGGCGAGGCCGTCAGCATGATGCTCCAGGGGGGAATCTTCGGTGTGGGCAACAGCATGTGGCTGATCATCGGCCTGGTGGTAGCGATGATTATTATGGCCATGGGCGTGGCCAACGGCATCGAAAAAGCCAACAAGATCATGATGCCGGTGCTCTTCGGCCTGTTCGTCATTCTGGCCGTCTACATCGGCTTCCAGCCCGGCGCTTCCGAGGGCTATAAGTTCCTGTTCACCCTGGACCCCGCAGGTCTGGTGAGCCCCCAGGTGTGGATTTACGCCTTCGGCCAGGCGTTCTTCTCCCTGTCCGTGGCGGGCAACGGCTCCGTTATCTATGGTTCCTACCTGCCCAAGGACGAGGACATCCCCTCCTCCGCCCGGCGTGTGGCTTTGTTTGATACCCTGGCCGCCCTGCTGGCCGCTTTCGTCATCATCCCCGCCATCGGTGCGTCCGGCTTTGCCATGAGCGACGTGACCCCCGGCCCCGGCCTGATGTTCGTCTATCTGGTCAACATCCTCAACGGCATGCCTGGCGGACGGATCATCGGCATCANCTTCTATGTGGCCGTCCTCTTCGCGGGCATCAGCTCCATCATCAACCTGTACGAGGCCCCCGTGGCCACTATGCAGGAGCAGTTCAAGCTGAAGCGGCTTCCCGCCGTGGGGATCATCGGCGTTGTTGGCGTCATCGTGGCCCTGCTGATTCAGCCCTGGACCTCCCAGTGGATGGACGTGGTTTCCATCTACATCTGCCCCTTGGGAGCTGGTCTCGCCGCCATTATGTTCTTCTTCGTCCTGCCCCGCAAGGAGGCCCTGGATGAGGTCAACCACGGCGCCAAGAAGCCTGTCGGCAAATGGTTCGAGTATCTGGGCTACCTGTTCATCGTCATGTGCTTCATTGCCCTGGTGGCCGGTGCCATGCTGGGCGGCATCGGCTGAGCTTGGCTGACCGCGAACCGTTACCCCGGCGTTCTGAAAAAAAGAACGCCCGCTGTNGGAAGACNGCGGGCGTTTTTTCACTGGTCCGGACCCTCGTAAGGGGAAACATAGCCCGGCGGGCAGAGCCGCTCCGCGCTCCATTGGAGCATCTGCTCCAGGATGGGCCGGAAGCTCTCTCCCAGCTCCGTCAGGGAGTACTCCACCCGGGGCGGCACCTCCCCGTAGACCTCCCGGTGCAAAAACCCGTCCCGCTCCAGCTCCCGGAGCTGCTTGGTCAGGGAAGACTGGGTGATGCCGTCCAGGCGGCGCAGGAGCTGGCCGAAGCGCTGGACCTTGTAGAAGGACACATACCAGAGGATGAGGATTTTCCACTTGCCTCCCAACACCGCCTGGAGGCTGGCCATGGGGACGCAGCGGGCCATCACATCCGGCGTCTGAAATTTGTTCCCGTCCACGGGGGCCTCCTTTCATTGGTGCAAAAAAGGGTACTGATGCTAAAAAAATTGCGTACTTGCGGCGCTGCGCGGCCCGGAGTAATATGGCGGCAGAATCGAACTTGAGAGGAGACGCGTTTATGCACTTTTATGGAACCATCTGGCGGCCGCCCTATGAGGCGGATTCCCTTTTGATCCAAGCCACGGCGGGCTGCACCCACCACGCCTGCAAGTTCTGCACGCTGTACGAGGACCTGCCCTTCCGCTTCCGCATGTCGCCCCTGGAGGAGGTGGAGGCGGACCTCCAGGAGGCCCAGCTCTGGGGGACGGACCCCATGGCCCGGCTCTCCGTCCGGCTCCAGGGCCTCCCCGAGCCCCAGGGGCCCCGGCGGGTCTTTCTGGTGGGGGCGAATCCGTTCGTGCTGCTGCCGGGGCGTCTGGAGGAAATCGCCGGGCTTATCCGGCAGTACCTTCCAACGGTGAAGAGCATCGGCTGCTTTGCCCGGGTGACGGACGTGGGGCTCAAGAGTGATGAGGAGCTGCGCCGCCTCCGGTCCCTGGGCTATGACGGGCTGACCGTGGGCGTGGAGACAGGGGACGGGGAAGCCCTGGCCTTTATGAACAAAGGCTATCAGGCCCGGGACATCGTGGAACAGGCGGCGCGGCTGGACGGGGCGGGCATCTCTTACAGCTTCTTCTACCTGGCGGGCATTTCCGGCGCGGGCCGGGGGAGGGAAGGCGCCCTGCGGAGCGCGGAGGTCTTCAACCGGACCCGCCCTGTGCGCGTCGGGTCCTCCATGCTGACCGTCTTCCCGGATTCGGAGCTGTACCGGGAGATACAGGCGGGAAACTGGAAGGAAGAGAGCGAGCTGGAAAAGCTGGAGGAGCTGAAGGTTCTGATAGAACACCTGGTTATCCCCACCCGTTTCGAGACGGACGGGGCTTCCAATCTGGTTCATGTCCGGGGGGAACTGCCCCGGGACCGGGCGGCGCTGGCCGGATATCGGGAGCGCCTGATCGCCGGGGCGGATGAGGAGTCCCTCCGGGCCTACCGGGTCAATCTAAAACATCTATAAAGGGGATGCCCTTCACCACCCAGGCGTCNGGCANATAGCNGNCCTGGGGCATGGCGCTGCTGTTTTTCGNGATGCTCCGCCCGTTGTAGGTCATGGAGGAGCTGGACCCGCCGTCCATGTTCATGGCGGTCCAGCAGCCGTAGCNCAGCAGGATGTCCGCGCACTNCGACACGGTGGTCNCCAGGCTGTGGCCCACCCGGCGGCCGTCGATGACCAGCAGGAGCGCGGCCTTGTCCGCCGTCTGGCCGATGACCGTCCGGGGCTGGATGCCCATGCCGAAGGAGCCGTCGATGTTCTTCTCCCCGTTCAGCACGATGATGGGATAGAACTGCACCGCGTCCCGCATCTCGTCCNGATCCAGGCNCNNGCNCGCCNGAAAGTTGNCGTCATAATCAAACCCGGCGGTTTGGTAGCGGCCCTTGAGGGCCTGGCCGGAGTACTCGNCGCCGGAGAGGACGAAGCCCATGGGCACGTTGCCCCGGCCCTTGCCCTCCGGGTCGTAGAAGCCGCTGGCGTTGACGCCCAGCACGGCGCCATAGGCGTCGCAGAGCTCCGTCACCGTCTGCCCCCGGCCGGAGAGGGTATTCTTCGCCAGGATAACCTGAGAACTGTCNTTGGCGATGNCCAGCTTGCCCTGATACCCCTCGCCGGAGACGGTGAGAATGAGGATTTTGTTCGGCACGTCGATGGCCCAGACCTTGTCCCCGGCGGTGGTGCGGACCCCTTCCAGTTTTTCCTTCTCCAGGACGGGCAGGTCCTCCCAGGTGATGGACTCCGGCAGGGTGGACAGGTCCACCTCCGGGAACAGGGCGGCAAAGTCCGCGATGGCCTGCTCCNCCAGGGTCCGGGCGGACTCTGAGGGGGGCGGCGCTTCCGTCCCCTGGGCGATGTCGCTGGCCTCAATGAGGTTGTCCTGGAAGCGGGCCTCCACGTCCTTCATGGCCTCTTCAATGGCGGAGTCCGGCAGGAAGGCCGTNGCCAGCCACTGGTGGGTCATGGTGCCCATAGCCGTCTCAATGTACAGCGTCCGCCACTTGGCGATAAACGGGATGCCGGAGAAGGCGAACAGCAGATATAACGCCGCCAGCAGAACGACCGCGGCGGCTGCGGCGGCGGCGATCCGCCGTCCGCGCTTAGAGGGGGAACGGGTTTCTTCGTTCATAAACAGGGCCTCCGCCAGGAAAATCACGCACTTTTTATCTGGTAAGTATATCAGCCGGNCAAGGNTGTTGNCAAGGCGGCGGAAAAGAGCGCGCCCCGGCGCGGAAGCCTTCCCGGCATCCTTTCGGGCCGTGAAAGTTCTGGCCGGTCGGCCGTCTTGGCGGGCCCGGTTTTAGTGGAACGGGGCCCCTCGGCGTCCAGTACAAAATTGGACTTGAATTTTTTGGGATTTTCGGCTATAATAATGAAAACAGTATTTGCGGCGCATTGTTTTCCGACGCCCCGGCGGCGGGCCGCGTAAATTTGGGAGGACCATTCGGCAGTTATATGAACACCGTTTAAAGCGTCNTATCTGATTTGATTTATCTTATTTGAAAAGATCTGAACAACGTTTATGTAAAGCGCAGGAGCCGGACGGTCAGGGCCGGATCTGCGCTTTTTTCCGTATTTTTTTAGAAAGGTGGTGGCAGCTGATGAGCTGGCAGAACGAATTGAGGAACGGATACCGGACGGCGGAGGAGCTGGCGCCCATCCTGGGATGGACGCCGGAGGAAACCGCCCGCTACGCCGCGGTGATCGAGCGGTATCCCATGCTGATCCCACCCTATTACCTGTCCCTGGTGGACCCCAAGGACCCGGAGGACCCCATCGGTCGGATGTGCGTCCCCTCCCTGGCGGAGCTGGACGCCGGAGGCGAAACGGACACCAGCGGCGAGGCGGACAACACCATGGTGGAGGGCCTCCAGCACAAATACACCCAGACGGCCCTGCTCCTCTCCACCAACCAGTGCGCCATGTACTGCCGCCACTGCTTCCGCAAGCGGATGGTGGGCCTCACCGACGCGGAGCTGAACAAGCGGGTGGACGAGGCCGTGGCCTATGTCTCGGAGCACAAGGAGATCAACAACATCCTGGTTTCCGGCGGGGACGCCTTTATGAACCCCAACCACATCCTGGAGCGCTACCTCCGGGAGCTTACCGCCATCGAGCACCTGGACCTGATCCGCTTCGGCTCCCGGATGCCGGTGACCTTGCNGGAGCGCATTTACGGGGATCCGGAGTTTTTGGATCTGTTCGAGGCGTACGGGAAGAAAAAAACCCTGGTCCTGGTGACCCANTTTAACCACCCCCGGGAGCTGACGGCTGAAGCGGCCCGGGCCCTCCGGGCCATGATTGGGCGGGGTGTGCCGGTGCGGAACCAGACGGAGCTGATGCGGGGCTTCANCGACGGCGGGGAAACCCTGGGGAAGCTCCTCTCCGGCCTGGTCCGGCTGGGAGTCATGCCCTACTACATCTTCCAGTGCCGCCCGGTCACCGGGGTCAAGGGCCGCTTCCAGGTTCCTCTGACGGAAGGCATCAAAATCGTAGACGATGCCAAATCCTATCAGAACGGCCTGGGCAAGGCGGTGCGCTACGCCATGAGCCACCCCCGGGGCAAAATCGAGATTGTCTGTGCGCTTCCCGGCGGGGAAACCCTGTTCAAGTTCCACCAGAACAAGGACCCGGAGGACCGCTCCCGGGCTTTCACCGTCCGGCTGTCCCCCACGGACACTTGGCTGGACGGGGAGCTCCGGGGCATGTGAGAAACTGGGGGAGAAAACAGACATGCGGCGGGCCGAAGGGCCCGCCGCGTTTTGCCGCTCAGAGATCGGGGGACGGGGAGGACTCCNGCAGGGCCGGANGCNTCCACTCCCGGAAGCGTTTGGCGGTCCGCCAGAGGTAAACCATCCGCATGACGGCGCAGTAGATGGCCAGGACCAGGGCGGCCAGCCCTACGATTACGGCGATAAAGGGACCCATGAACAAGGAGAGGAAAAACAGGAGCAGCGTCCCCATGGAAAACAGGAGGAGCTTCCACAGCTTCCGCCAGTTGGCGGCCAGCTCCATGTCCAGGGGCTCCACGGCCTGGGCGTGGGCGTGGAACTCCACGTAATCCCCATAGAAGCTCACGATGAGGGAGGGAACGCCCAGCAGGAAAAGCAGGCCGGACCCCTCGGGGATGACCAGCAGGAACAGGTCCATGAGCGTGACCACCAGCAGGCAGAGGGCGGCGGTGCGGTAGCCCCTTAGCACCGGCGTCAGCTTCCACAAAAACAGGACGTAGGCCAAGCCGCAGAGGAATCTCAGCGCTGTTCCCACGGCCTCGGCGGCGGGAAACGCCTGGGTTACAAGATCCACCGGCAGCAGAGCCGCCAGATTCGACGGAACCACCAGCCAGAACATCAGCCAGGTCCATTTCGCCATCAGCGGGGCGATCTCCGCCAGGCGGCGATATTTGGCCGCCTCGCTGTCCCGGCGCTGGAGCTCCTGCCGGGGAACTCCGTCCCGCTGGGCCTGGCGGGGGCAGCCGGAAACGTACGTGCAGGTCTCACACCGCTCATGCCCCTTTTCCCGGCAGCAGGCGGCGATGCCGCAGGGGCCGGAGAAGGGCCGCCCCATGTCCTCCTGGCAGCCGGCACAGTTCAGCTGATCCTTCCATCCGCAGGACTCGCAGCTTTTTCCACAGATGCCTTCCACGTTGCGCCCTCCTTTTTTGGCCCGGTAGCGGCCTTTTATTGATCTCTATTTTAACACAGAAAGATGCAGGATTCCCAACAGAAGAATTACATTTTATGACAAAAAGTTACACCCTTCCAACGCGGCGCGAACGGCTCAGTAGCCGTAGCGCTTTTGGTGCCTTGCCAGCAGCGCCGCCGACATGAGCAGACCCAGCAGCTCCGCCGCCGGGGTGGCCAGCCAGACCCCGGTTACCCCCAGCAGCAGGGGCAGAAGCTGGACGCAGGCCACGGTGAACAGGAAGGACCGGGAGAAGGCCAGAACGGCGGAAACCACGCCGTTGGACAGGGCGGTGAACATGCTGCTGGCGAAGACGTTCAGCCCCAGGAAGAGCAGGGCGATGGAGCACAGGCGGTTCCCCGTCACCGCCAGGGCGTAGACCGGGCTGCCCGGCCGGGTGAAGACGCCCACCAGCGCCGGGGTGGCCAGGGCGGAGACGGCGGCGCAGAGGGCGGAGGCCCCCAGGATGAACCGCACGCTGAAGCGCACCAGCTTTTTCAGCTTCTCGTGGTTCCCCTCCCCGTGGTAGTAGCTGATCATGGGCGCCGCGCCGTAGGAGTAGCCGATAAACAGGGCGCTGACAAACATCAATACGTACATGATGATGGTGATGGCGGCCACGCCGTCCTCTCCGATGTATTTCAGCATGGCCAGGTTGAACAGCAACGTGGTGATGCCGGAGACCAGGGAGGTGGCCAGCTCGGAAAGGCCGTTGGCGGAGGCGTGGAGCAGCACGCCTCCCCGAAAGACCGGCTTTTGGAAGTGGAGCAGGCTGTCCCGTTTACGGAAGACCAAAAGGCCCGCCGCCGCGGTGAGGGAGTACCCCAGCCCCGTGGCGACGGCGGCCCCCCGGATGCCCAGGCCCGCCATGGCGATGAGCACATAGTCCAGGACGATGTTGCTCACGCCCCCCGCCACGGTGCAGATGAGGGACAGCCGTGACCGATCCGCGGCGATGAGGTAGAGGGAGAAGTTGTACATCAGCAAAATGGGGATGGTGAAGAGCAGATAGTCGCTGAGGTAGGCATGGCAGTAGCCGAAGACCTCCGGCGACAGGCCCATGGACCCCAGCAGGACGTCCATCAGGCCGTAGCCCAGGGCCATCATGACGGCCCCCACCACGGCGTTGGTCAAAATCAGCAGGGTGAAGTCCTGCCGGGCCTCCTCTTCCCGGCCCTCCCCCATCTTTTTCATTGCCACGGCGCTGCCGCCGGTGGCCAGCATCCCGGACACCGCCGTGATGAGCCCGATGGCCGGGGCCGTGAGGTTGATGGCCGACAGGGCGGCGGTGCCGATGAGGTTGGAGACAAACAGGCCGTCCACCATGGTGTAGAACGTGTTGAACACCGTCATGACNATGNTNGGAAAAACAAAGNGCAGGATGTTCCGTCCCGTCACCGGGAGGTGGTAAGAATCCAGACTGGCTTTCACAGCGCTCCCCTCCCTCAATTCCGGTAGTCCACGTCCTGGCGGTCNCCCAGGCCGAAATACCGNATCTCGTTCCCCTCCGCCAGCGGCCGGACGGCGGAGATCCGCCGGTTCCAGGCGGGGGCGAAGTAGTAGACGCCNCTCTNCGCGCACATCACGCTGGTGCACAGGGTCTGTTCATACACGTCGTAGTCCGGATCGGCCTTGGCCAGTCCCTCGGGGATATCCACCGGGGCAAAGGCCCGGAACATCCGGGACACGCCGTCCAGCTCGTCCCTCCCCCGGACGGAGAACTCCTTCATGAAGGCCGTCCGCACAAAGCGGGCGGGAGACGAGTAGCCCCCCGAC
>NZ_CAJMXG010000121.1:0-8682 GCF_905219725.1 Oscillibacter sp. CU971 | reverse complement strand
GCCATCCCCGAGGGGACCCCCATTTTCCCCCAGGAGCCCGTGGTGACCGTCCGGGCCCCCACCATCCAGGCCCAGCTCATTGAGACCTTTACCCTGCTGGCCATCAACCACCAGAGCCTCATCGCCACCAAGGCCAACCGCATCGTCCGGGCGGCTCAGGGGCGGACGGTGCTGGAATTCGGCTCCCGCCGGGCCCAGGGCACCGACGGGGCCATCACCGGGGCCCGGGCGGCCTACATCGGCGGCTGCGCCGGGACGGCCTGCACCATCTCCGACCAGCTCTACGGCGTGCCTGCCGGGGGCACCATGGCCCACGCCTGGGTCCAGATGTTCGACACCCAGTATGAGGCGTTTGAGACTTACTGCAAGCTCTATCCCAACAACGCCACCCTCCTGGTGGATACCTACAACACGCTGAAATCCGGCGTGCCCGACGCCATCCGGGCCTTCAACGCGGTGCTGAAGCCTTTGGGGATTAAAANGTGCGGCATCCGCCTGGACTCGGGAGACATTGCCTACCTGACGCGGAAGGCCAGGAAGATGCTGGACGATGCGGGCTGGACAGAGTGCCGGATCTCCGCCTCCAACTCCCTGGACGAGTACATCATCCGGGACTTGTTGATCCAGGGGGCCCAAATCGACATGTTCGGCGTGGGCGAGCGGATGATCACCGCCAGCAGCCAGCCGGTTTTCGGCGGGGTATACAAGCTGGTGGCGGTGGAGGACGAGGGCGGGTCCGTCGTCCCCAAAATCAAGGTCAGCGAAAATGTGGACAAGATTACCAACCCCCACTTTAAAAAAGTCTACCGCATCTTCGACCGGGCCACCGGCAAGGCGGAGGCGGACTATATCACCGTCTGGGACGAAACCGTGGACGAGAGCCGGAGCCTGGAGCTCTTCGATCCCCGGGCCACCTGGAAGCGGAAGACCTACACCGGCTTCACGGCAAAGCCCCTCCAGGTCCCCGTTTTCCAGGGGGGGAAGCTGGTCTACGAACGCCCCGGCCTCACGGAGATTCAGGACTATTGCAGGACCCAGGTGGAGACCCTCTGGGACGAGGTGAAGCGCTTCGAGAATCCCCACACGTATTACGTGGATCTCAGCCAGAAGCTGTGGGACATCAAGCAGGGCCTTCTGCGCCAGAGCGAGTGAGAATCCGGGCCGGGCGTTTTGCCCGGCCCGGATTTTAACTAATTTTAATATTTTGCTGTTGAAGACGGCGGCGTCTTTTTGTATAATAAAAAAGCCAAACGCTGAAACTGCCTGTGAGGAGGCGAGCTGCCGTGCATAAGAACATTCCCCATATCCCCCCGGTGGAAGAGCGGGTCGAACGAAAAATTTCCGCCTTTACCAGCATTTCCATGTGCGCGCTGACGGTGATCGCCCAAATCGCCACCTCGATTTTGATCTCCTTCCTTCTGGCGGAGTATTCCAGCCTTGTCTACGCCCTGCTGCTTATCGCCGGCGCGGCGGTGGCCATCTGGGTCTACCAGCGGCCCGGCAGCCCCACCTACAAGCTGGTGTGGATGTGCCTTTTGCTGGCCATGCCGGTGTCCGGCATAATTTTGTTCTGCCTCTGGGGCGGGGCCCATCAGGTGAAGCAGCTCAGCCTTCAGACGGTGCCCCCCATCCCCTGCGGGGAGAGCCAGCGCCTGTCCAGCGGAATCGACCTCGGCCGCCTCCGGCGGCAGTCCCCGGCCTGGGGACGGCTGGCGGCGTACCTGGAAAAGCGGGGCTTCCTGCTCTACCGGAACACGGACGCCGTCTATTTCAAGGAGGGCTCGGAGTTTTTCGAGGACCTGATCCAGCATTTGGAGAAGGCGGAGATCTATATTTTTCTGGAGTACTACATCCTGGCGGAGGGACAGCTCTGGGACCGCATCTTCGCCATTTTGAAGGAGCGGGCCGCCGCCGGCGTAGAAATCCACATCACCTTCGATGATTTCGGCAACCTCACCCGCTTTTCCGACGAGACGCTCCAGAATCTCCAGAACGCGGGCATTGAGGTGAAGGCCTTCAACCCCGTTCACCGCTATGTGAACCGCATCTACTTCAACTACCGGGACCACCGGAAAATCGCCGTCATCGACGGGCAGTTCGCCTATACCGGGGGCATCAACATCGCCGACGAATACGCTAACCTCATCGTCCGCTTCGGACACTGGAAGGACACCGCCGTCCGCATCGAGGGCGCGGGGGTCTGGGGGTTCGCCACCCAGTTCATGCAGATGTGGAAGATGATGGGGGGCTCCTTCCACAATGAGGACGACTACTACCGCCCCCGGCACGAGGTGGAAAGCGCCCGGGGCTGGTGCCAGCCCTTTACCGACGGGCCCCTGAACAACCCGGACAATCCCATTGAGGAAATCTATTTGCAGCTCATCGCCTCTGCCCAGAAGATGCTCTACCTCACCACCCCCTATTACGCCGTGGAGGAGTCCATGCAAAAAGCCCTGTGCATCGCCGCTGACGCGGGGGTGGATGTGCGGATTTTTATCCCCGGCATCCCGGACCACCACAAGTTTACCTATATGGTGGCCGAGACTTACTGGGGGGAGCTTTTGAGCCACGGCGTGAAGATCTATAAATACACCCCCGGCTTCCTCCACGCCAAAAGCGTCATGGCGGACCGGGAGGTGGCCCTGGTCGGCAGCACGAATATGGACTACCGGACCTTCCAGCTCCACTACGAATGCGGCGTGCTGCTGTACCACATGCCGGTGGTGGAGGAGCTGCTGGAGGATCTGGACGGCATTTTGGCCGAGAGCCGGCCCTATACTCTGGAGGACTGGAACCAGCGGTCCTGGTTCCGCAAAATGTGCGCCTCCGTGTTCCGCCTAGGTTCCATATGGCTGTAAAACGTCTTTGGCTAGGAGAATCACATATGTCCCGTGAGCTTACCCCACAGGAGACTGCCGAGCGCAGTCTCATCAAGACCTATCGAAAATCCCTGTGGAATCCCTTCATCGCCGCCGTGAAGCGGTATGAGCTGGTTTCCCCGGGGGACCATATCGCCGTGTGCGTCTCCGGCGGGAAGGACTCCTTCGTCCTGGCCAAGCTGATGCAGGAGCTGCAAAAGCACACGGACCGGCCCTTTGCCCTCACCTTCCTGGCTATGGACCCGGGCTACAACCCGGCAAACCGCCGCNNGCTGGAGGAGAGCGCCGGGCGTCTGGGCATCCCCCTGACGCTGTTTGAAAGCGATATCTTCGACGTGACGGTCCAGGTGGACAAAAACCCCTGCTACCTCTGCGCCCGGATGCGCCGGGGCTGCCTCTATGCCAGGGCCCGGGACTTAGGCTGCAACAAAATCGCCCTGGGCCATCACTTCTCCGATNTCATCGAGACTACGCTGCTGGGCCTTTTTTACGGCGCGCAGCTCCAGGCCATGCCCCCCAAGCTCCNCAGTAAAAATTTTCCCGGCATGGAGCTGATCCGCCCGCTGTACTGCGTCCATGAGGACGCCATTGTCCGCTGGCGGGATTACAACGAACTTCATTTTCTCCAGTGCGCCTGCCGCTTTACCGNAGCCCGGGACGCCTCCGGCGACGGGATTGGGGAGAGCAAGCGCCAGGAGATCAAGCTGCTCCTGCGGGAGCTGAAAAAGACCAACCCCAACATTGAAAAAAGCATTTTCCGGGCCATCCACGGGGTCCAGCTGGACACCTTCCCCGGCTTCAAGTACCGGGGCGCGGCCCATACCTTTACCGATCTATACAACGGCTCCCCGGTTTTCGGCGGCGGAGCGGACTTCTGANGGAGGAAGAAATGATGGATTTCTATCGCTGTGAAAACCCCGACTGCGGTTTTGTGGCCGAGGAGGAGCCGGATATCTGCCCCCGCTGCGGGGGGACCTTTTTCACCGCCCTGGCGGANGNGGAGATGACCGCTTCCGACTGGGTGAACCTGGGAAACCAGGCGGTGGACGAGAAGCGGGAGACCGACGCCCTGGCCGCCTACCAGCGGGCGGCGGCGCTGAACGATCCCCTGGGCCTGACGAATCTGGGCTGGTGCCTGGAGGCGGGCGTGGGCGTGCCGGCGGACCCCAAGCAGGCCGTGATGCTCTACGCCCAGGCGGCGGAGCAGGAGTACATGCCCGCCTTGACGAACCTGGGCTACTGCTATACATACGGCATCGGCGTGGAGACGGACTATGACAAGGCTCTGAAATGCTTCCAGAAGGGGGCGGAGCAGGGCTTTCCCCGGGCCCAGTTCCTCCTGGCGGAGGCTTACCGCCGGGGAAGCGGCGTAGAGGAGGACGAGGCGGAGGCCGCCAAGTGGTATCAGTCCGCCGCCTGGCTGGGCTACCCCGGCGCCCAGACGGAGCTGGGCCGNTGCCTGGAGTTCGGCGAGGGCGTAGAGCAGGACGTGGAACAGGCTGTGAAATGGTACACCGCCGCCGCCGAGCAGGGCAGCGCCCCCGGCATGTGCTGCCTGGGCTTTATGTATGAGTCCGGCCGGGGCGTGGAGCAGAGCTGGGANACCGCCGTGGATTGGTATAGAAAAGCGGCGGATAAGGGCTATCCCCGGGCGCTGTGCAACCTGGCCTGGTGCTACGAGCATGGCGAGGGGGTGAAGCGGGACTTCGCCGAGGCCGTGCGGCTCTACCGGGCGGCGGCGGACCAGGAATACCCCCGGGGCTATCTGTGCCTGGGGCTGTGCTATGAGCGGGGGCGGGGCGTGCCCGCGGACAAGGCCGCGGCGGCGGAGTTCTACCGCAAGGCCGCCGACCAGGGGGACGAGGACGGCGCGTGCTGCCTTGGCTTTATGTATGAGTGCGGCGAGGGCGTGGAGCAGAGCTGGGAGAGCGCCGCGGAGTGGTACAAACGGGCCGCCGCCGGCGGGCTGTCGCGGGGGATGTGCAACCTGGCCTGGTGCTATGAGCACGGCAAGGGTGTGGAGAAAAACCTGGAGGAGTCCTTCACCTGGTACAAACGGGCCGCGGACCATGGGGACCCCAGGGGCCTTTTCAGCGTAGCCCGGGCCTATGACTACGGCATCGGCGCCGCCCAGGACGCGGAGGAGGCCGCCCGGTGGTATCAGAAGGCCGCCGACGCGGGGTCCGCCCCGGCCATCTGCGAACTGGGCGTGTGCTATGAGCGGGGGGAGGGCGTGCCCCAGAGCGATGAGAAGGCGGCGGAGCTCTACCGCAGGGCCGCTGAGATGGGCAACGCCCCCGGCATGTGCAACCTGGGCTTTATGTACGAATCTGGCCGGGGCGTGGAGCAGAGCTGGGAGGAAGCGGTAAAGTGGTACAGCGCCGCCGCCCAGCAGGGCTTCTCCCGGGCCATGTGCAACCTGGCCTGGTGCTATGAGACGGGAAGCGGCGTGGAGGAGAACCTGACCCGGGCGGTCCACTGGTACCGCAAGGCCGCCGAGCAGGACGATCCCAGGGGCATGTTCTGCCTGGGACTGTGCTGCAAGTACGGCAAGGGCATGGACCGGGACGACGCCGAGGCGGCCCGGTGGTACCAGCGGGCGGCGGACGGGGGCTATCTCCGGGCGCTGTGCAACCTGGGCGTGTGCTATGAGTTCGGCGAGGGTGTGGAACAGAGCCTGGAGCAGGCCGTGGACTTTTACCGCCGGGCGGCGGAAAAGGGAGACCCGGCGGGCCAGTGCAACCTGGGCTATATGTACGAGACGGGCCGGGGCGTGGAGAAAAGCGCCCTGGAAGCCGCCCGGCTTTACAAGCTGTCGGCGGAGGCGGGCTATCCCCGGGCCATGTGCAACTACGGGTACTGCTGCGAGTCGGGCCAGGGCGTGGCGAAAAAGGACCCCGTCGAGGCGGCGGAGTGGTACAGAAAAGCCGCCGAGGCCGGGGACGCCACGGGGGCCTGCAACCTGGGCTATCTCTACGAAACCGGGGAGGGCGTGGAGCAGAGCTGGCAGAACGCCGTGTTCTGGTACAACCACGCCGCGGCCCAGGGCCAGGCCCGGGGGCAGTACCTCCTGGGCTGGTGCTATGAGCACGGAAAGGGCGTGGACGCCAGCGAGGAGCGGGCCAGAGAGCTCTACGAAGCCGCCGCCCGGCAGGACTACCAGCACGCCGTGGAGGCGCTGGAACGCCTGAAAAGCGGCGGGAAGCCCAAAGCCTCCCCCAAGCCGGAGGGGAAAAAGCCGCCGGAGAAAAAGGAACGGGAAAAGGGCGGCTTCCTCAAGAGCATTTTCGGCGGAAAAAAATAAATGGAACCGCGCCCGGAGGTCCGGCCTCCAGGCGCGGTTTCCCGATAGGCGGTGTATGACGATGGCAAATGCCTCCCGCCCCTGGTGGCGGAACAAAATTGCGTACCAAATCTACCCCAAGAGCTTCCTGGACGGCAACGGGGACGGAATCGGGGACCTGCCCGGCGTCCTCTCCAAGCTGGACTATTTGAAGGACCTNGGGGTGGACATCCTCTGGC
The DNA here is from genome assembly GCF_905219725.1 of Oscillibacter sp. CU971. NCBI lineage: Bacteria > Bacillati > Bacillota > Clostridia > Eubacteriales > Oscillospiraceae > Oscillibacter > Oscillibacter sp. CU971. The sequence continues at coordinate 2,281 of NZ_CAJMXG010000121.1, read as the reverse complement.
TCTCCCCGGTCTATCCCTCTCCCATGGTGGACCAGGGGTATGACATTTCCGACTATTACGGCGTCGATCCCTGCTTCGGGACCATGGAGGACCTGGAGGCCCTGATCCGGGAGCTGAAGTGCCGGGAAATGTACCTGGTGATGGACCTGGTGGTCAGCCACTGCTCCGACCNGCACCCNTGGTTCCGGGAGGCCGTCCGGGACCCGGCGGGCAAATACGGGCAATATTTCTACTTAAAGCCGGGGCGGAACGGCGGCCCGCCCAACAACTGGCGGGCGGAGTTCGGCGGGAGCTGCTGGGAGCGTCTGCCCGGATCGGACCTCTATTACTTCCACACCTTCGCCAAGGAGCAGCCGGACCTGAACTGGGAAAACCCGGAGGTCCGGCGGGAGATCTGCGATATGGTAAACTGGTGGCTGGACAAGGGGGTCTCCGGCTTCCGGCTGGACGCCATCATCAATCTGAAAAAGGACCTGCGCTTTCAGGACGGCCCCGCCGACAGCCCCGACGGCACCTGCGCCGTGTCCAAAATGCTGCCCCGGACGGCGGAGATCGGCGCGTTTTTGAACCAGCTGAAACGGGAGTGCTTCCTGCCCCACGACGCTTTTACCGTGGGCGAGGTATACAGCATTACCCCGGAGCGGGTGGCGGAGTTCGGCGGGCCGGAGGGCTATTTCTCCACCCTTTTCGACTTTGGGCACTTTCTCGTCGGCCACCAGGGGCCCTTCTGGTATCAGTACAAGCCCTTTGATTTCAAGACCTGGCGGGACGCGATTTTCCAGGCCCAGGAGAACGCCGGGAGCGCCGTTTTCCTGGCCAACGTCCTGGAAAACCACGACNGGCCCCGGNNCCCCNTCNTCTTCCTTCCCGAGGGGGACGCTTGCTATGAGAGCGTCACCGCCCTGGCGGCGCTGTCCGTGCTGCTGCGGGGCATCCCCTTCCTCTACCAGGGCCAGGAGATCGGCATGCGGAACGGGGATTTCCACACGGTNNAGGACTTCGAGGATCTGAACACCCATGACCAGTACCAGGCGGCGCGGTCCGCCGGGCGGACGGAGGCGGAGGCCATGGCGGTCTGCCGCCGCCACAGCCGGGACAACGCCCGGACCCCCATGCAGTGGACCGGCGGCAAGCACGCCGGGTTCACCTCCGGCACGCCCTGGTTTCCGGTGAACCCCAACTACCGGGAGCTGAACGCGGAGGCCGACGCCGCTGCCGGGGAGCGCTCCGTCCGGGGGTGGTATAAGCGCTTGCTTGCTCTGCGGAAGGATCCGGAGTGGGAGGACGTGCTGGTCCATGGCGGCTTTTGCCCCGCGTTCCGGGAAGAGCCGGAGATCTTTGCCTACTGGCGGACCGGGGAGACGTCGCGGGTTCTGGTCCTCTGCCACTACGGCCGGGGGACGGCCTCCGTACCCTTCCCGGAGCCTTTCCGGGTGCTGCTGAACAACTACGACGGCCTGGAGAACCGGGAGGGCCGCCTGTGGCTGCGTACCTATCAAATCGTGGCCCTGGCCTGCGGGGCCGGAGAACAGGAGGCGCTATGATCCGCAATGTTGTATTCGACATGGGCAACGTGCTGATCCACTGGAAGCCCAATTTATTCGTGGAGGACCTGGGCGTCCCGGAGGGGGACCGGGCCCTGCTGCTGCGGGAGGTCTTCGGCTCCGTGGAATGGATTCAGATGGACCGGGGGACGCTGTCCATGGAGGATGGACTGGATGTCATCTGTCGCCGCCTGCCGGAGCGCCTTCGCGGCCCCGCCCGGGAGCTGACCTTGAACTGGTGGCGGCGCTGGCTGCTGCCCGTGGAGGGCATGGCGGACCTGGTCCGGGAGCTGAAAGGCTTGGGGTACGGCGTTTATCTGCTGTCCAACGCCAAGCTGGACCTGCCGCTGTATTTTGACCGCATCCCGGAAAGCGAGTGCTTCGACGGGAAAATTGTCTCCGCGGACTGGAAGCTTTTGAAGCCCCAGCCGGAGATTTATGAGACTCTCCTCCGGGAGTACGGCCTCCGGGCGGAGGAGTGCTTCTTTATCGACGATCTGAACATCAACATCGAGGGGGCCTGGCTTGTGGGCATGGACGGCGCGATCTTCGACGGGGACCTGCCCCGCCTCCGCCGGGCGCTGAACGATGCCGGGGTCCCGGTGAAAGCATGAATAGACAAGCCCCGCCGGATGCTCCGGCGGGGCTTGCTTTTACTAATGTCATTAAGTTAGGGAAACGCTGATTTATAGCAATCCAAGAAATTATCAAGGAATACCAGCGGCAGAAAACCAACC
>NZ_CAJMXG010000120.1:0-8757 GCF_905219725.1 Oscillibacter sp. CU971 | reverse complement strand
CCCTCAGACAAGCTACGGACCAGAAGGCCGGGGGTTCGAATCCCTCAGGGCGTACCAAGAAGAATCCCCGTATTCTTAACGAATACGGGGATTCTTCTTGTTTTATCGCCTGGTTTTACGTTTAAAAGTTCGAGTTTCAAGACATGAAAATCAGCTTACCCCTTCAAATACCCCTTACGGGAGATTTTCCTGTTTTGGGGCACGCACACTGGAAAAATACGTTCGGGGTTCCACGGGTGGGGTGTGAAAAGGCGGTTCCATGTTCTTCTGAACAAAGAGCCGCCTAATCGTTTTAACCGCNCTTTTTGATTTTCTCGATGTACTGCTGCATCCGGTCAGCGCTCTCGCGCTTCATCTGGTCAGTGACGTGGCCGTAGACGTCCAACGTGAAGGACGCTGTGGCATGGCCCAGGTTCCCCTGGACGGTCTTGACATCATCCCCGACCCGGAGAGACGCCACGGCGAACGTATGTCTCAAATCGTGCAGACGGGTCTCAGGCAGGCCAACGGCCTTTACGATACGCTTGAAGTTACGATACACGGTGTCAGGAACCAGGTGATGGCCCAGCTCATCCGTGAACACGAAGTCGCCCAGGGCATCGCCTTCCCAGCAGGGGCCAGCTTTCAGACGCCATTCCGCTTGCTTGGCCTGCTGGGCCTTCAGGGCGTCCATGACGAACGGAGCAGGAACTACCACCCGGCTCTTATCACTCTTGGTGGTGGGAAGGACGTACTTGCCGCCCGGTCCCCGCTCCTTTTGGAGCTGTTTGTTGATATAGATGCTCCCGGCCTTAAAGTCGATACAGTCCCAGGTAAGGCCACAGACCTCGCCACGGCGCATTCCGGTGAATATATCGGTCAAATAGATGGTCTCGAAGCGGTGCCCTTTGATGGCCCCCAGAAAGAGGGCCGTGGCATCATCATCCAGGGGCTTGATGGCTTTCTTCGTTTTCTTCGGCAACGTACAGGCATCGGCGGGATTAGACCGCAGATAGCCGATAGCTACGGCCTTTTCCAAGGCGCTGTGCAATACGCCGTGGCAGTTATGGACGGTCTTGGGGTTCAGGGCTTCATGGCCGTCCTGGGCCTCCAGTAGACCATTGTAAAATTTCTGAATCGTATGGGGGGCGAGGACCTCCAGTTTCACGGCTCCAAGGCAGGGCTTGATATGGTTTTGGATATGAGCAGCATAGGACGCCTTGGTGTAGTTCTTAATGTCGCTCCAATATTCCTTGCACCAGATGTCCAGCCATTGGCCCAAGGTCATCTTACAGGGTTCCCGGTAGTCGTCTTTGTCCAAAGCGGCAACAGCCTCGGTCATCTTTTTACGGACTTCCTTCTGGGTCTTGCCATAGATGGACTTGCGGATGTCCTTTCCAGTGCCGGGGTCCACGCCAATGACGAACCGGGCTTCCCAAGTTCCGTTGGGCCGCTGGCGGATGCTGCCTTCGCCTCTGGCACGTCTTTTTTTCTCTGCCATGGTAAAAAAACTTNTNCTTNNGGNTTNGACACCATGGCCCCTACGTGCTATACTATAGGAGCACAGGTGCTTTAGTAGAATGGGATTATAAATCAGGGCTTTGTGCTGACTGTCCGTGTGGCTGCAACCATGCGGACAGTCTCTTTTTTTTAGAATTTCCACATTTAATTTTGGGGGTTCGCTCGCTTGATTGCGCCTGTAATAATTTGGNCAATTATCTCATTTAAANCGGCAATCTGTTCCGCGTTCTCCCTCATCTTTTCACTGTCTTCCGGCACATGGGCCTCCATCAGCTGAAATCGNTCGTACTTCACTTCATTCAGCGTACCAATCACGCTTTTCAGCTGCGCCCCTTCTTCTTCATTCAACCCAGAATAAACATCCGTTTTTTGGGGATGAAGCTGGAAGGTTGGGACCTGAACCATGATTTTAAGATATTCCAAGGCATTTAGCTGGCCCGCATCGTTGAGTTGGTTAAACATGGTGTCAAATTTTGCGGTACGTCTCCGGCGCTTTTTTAATTCCGGTTCTTGCGAGTTTTCGGACGATGCCCCATCAGGACCAGGCTCAGCGGCGGCGGTGGCCAACTCACGCTCAATCAGCTGTTTTAAAAACTCCATCGACTGCGGAATCCATTGGTCGGCCTCTCCGATATAATCCCCATTATAATAGCGGTCTTCGAAATTAGATATGATTTTTGAAATCTGCTTGAGCTCCTCCTTCTTCTCCGGAGAGATGTTGACCAACTCATAGGGCGGAACATCCAGCAGATTCGCCAGAGTATAAAGCTGGTCAACGCGGAATNGCCGCTGGCCGAGCTCGCATCNNCTGACGGCGGACTTGGAAATACCCAAGCGAGCCGCAATGTAGTCCTGGGCGAGACCCTTGGCTATCCTCGCCTGCTTGACTTTTTCACCTGTTGTCATAATAGCAGTTTGCTTCCTCCTCTTCTTTGATTTTTCATTTTTATTATAGCACGTCATCTTCATATGTCAACAAAATTTTAAAAAAGGTTTCTGGGTCGAATTTTCTTGCAAAATGTATGGGAAGCGGANGGGCCGCTACTTACAGGAAAGGGGCGATTATTATTTAAATAAGGTATAGTGGCCGTTTTAGCNCACCAAGTANCCTCTCGGTTGCCCGCATTTTCGTGGGACTAAATCTTTTTTCAAATTCCCGGGGATTTTTTTGAAAAAAATGTTGACAATCTAAGCGGGCGGTGGTAAGATAGCACCATGGGACCGGGCCAGAGGTCCGAACCCAAAGAATTTAAAAAGGAGGATTTCTATCATGAAGAAATCCGAAGCGATGCAAAGCACGCACTTGCCTCCGCATGTCCCTAAGATGAGGCACCATTCCACCACCTCCGGCACCATGTGTAATTGCAGTTGCACAGGCGGCCATCCCCAGCACGAAGCCCTGATTTATAATCCCACTTCTATCAATGAACTCTCCCCCTGCCATGGCAGGGGGCAGGGCGGCCACGATGACCAGCCGCTTCTGGAGCAGCCGAGCGCAGACACCACCGGCAAGCTGGCAATCAGCGTTCCGGAGATGGCCAAGCTGCTGTCCATCAGCAAGCCCACTGCCTATGCCTTGGCCCGGAGTGAAGGGTTCCCCGCGTTCCAGGTCGGCGGCCGAACGCTTGTGTCCGTTCCGGGCCTCATGGCCTGGGTGCAGCGGGCTTCGACCGAGGAGGTGCTGTGATGATGCCCCCGAGCATGAATCTGAACAACACCCCTGAGAGCGCGAAGAAACGGGGAGGTGCTGTGATGATGCCCCCGAACATGAATCTGAACAACATCCCTGAGAGAGCGAAGAAAGAATGCGCTTTCGTTATCTGGAAGTACCAGCCTCGGGGCAACGGTGTGAAACCGGCCAAGGTCCCGTACAATCCTAAGACGAGTGCGCCCGCCGACACTGCGGACCCCAGCACGTTTGGGGGCTTTTCGGAAGTGCAGAATTACGCCAAAGCGAGGTACGACGGCGTGGGTGTAGGCATCTTCCGCCTGCCGGACGGTTCTTGCCTGGCCGCCATTGACATCGACCACTGCATTGACGAGAACGAGAATCTTTCCCCGATGGCCGATGACATCATGAAGACCATGCGGGCTTACACGGAAGTCTCTCCCAGTGGGCGGGGTATCCGCATCCTGTTCCTGCTCACGCCGGGGTTCGTCTTCGATAGCAACAAGTACTACATCAACAACCAGGCCAAGGGCCTGGAGGTCTACGTTGCCGGAGCAACCAACAAGTATGTGTCTGTGACCGGCAATACTCAGACACCCGGAGCAGACTTGGAACTGCGGGACGCGGAACTGCTGCGGGTCTTGGAGAAGTACATGGTCCGGCCGGGACAGCTGGTTTCCCAGCCCGCTCCCCAGCAGGCCCAGCCCGTGGCCCAGGACAGCGGTCAGCCGGACAANCCGCTGCGGCCCGAGGACCTGGCTCTGATTGAGAGCATCAAGAACGGCCCCAGCGGCGAGAAGTTCATGGCGCTTGGGCAAGGCGACATATCCATATGCGGCAATGACCATAGCTCCGCCGACATGGCTTTCTGCAACATACTCGCCGCCCGGACGCAGGATGCAGGACAGATTGACAGAATCATTCGGAACTCCAGGCTGATGCGAGAGAAGTGGGACAGGCCGAGCGGCCGCAGTACTTACGGCAGTTTGACGATTCAAAAGGCCATCAGCTCCGCGCTGGCTTACCGGCAGCAGTCTCTGGCACCTGCACAGCAGGCAATTCCCCAGCAGCCTCTGGCGCCTGCACAGCAGGCGATTCCCCAACAGCCTCTGGCGGCTCCTGTACAGCAGGCGATTCCCCAACAGCCTCTGGCGGCTCCTGTACAGCAGGCGATTCCCCAGCAGCCTNTGGCGGCTCCTGTACAGCAGGCAGCACCTGCGCGGAAATATCAGCCGCTTTTGTCGGCACAGGAATTAGAGCGAATGGCCATAGCTCCGCTTGTATATGTGGTTCACGACCTCCTCCCGCAGGGTGTAACCATTTTATCTTCGGCACCTAAACTTGGAAAGAGCTTCATGTGTCTCCAGCTCTCGCTGGCTGTTGCTGAGGGAGCCTCTTTCTTAGGACGGCAGACGACTCAGATGGGCGTCCTGTACATGGCCTTGGAGGATGGAAATAGGCGTCTCAAAGACCGTATGTCCGCCATCTTGAAGGGCAGGCAGGCTCCTCCCCACTTGTACTTCATCACGGAGACAGGTCAAACGGATAACTATCTGTATCAGGCGATGGATTATTACCTTGCACAAGACCGCAGCATTGGGCTGGTGATTATTGACACTTTCCAGAAGGTCAGNNGGGCAGATGCCATACATNGCAAGTACCTCTATGATTCTCGGGAGGTTAGCGCCCTGAAGCAGTATGCAGATAACAGGGGCATCAGCATCTTGCTTGTCCACCATACCCGTAAGGCATCGGGCGAAGGAGACGCCCATGCGAAAATCTCTGGAACCCAGGGCCTTTTCGGCAGCTGCGATACCTCTATGGTGCTTGACAAGAAAGCACGCAATGACAGCCAGNCGACGCTGCATATTACGGGTCGTGATGTGCAGCAGCAGGATTTGATTATCCAGTTTGACTCCACTACCTCCCACTGGGAAGCGTTAGGTGGCGCCCNGGACGTAGACCGCCAGAACTATGAGAACAATGCAGTGGTGCAGACCATCCGGGAACTTTTAACTGCCAGTCCTGATGGGCGTTGGCAGGGCAAGGTGTCTGAGCTGATGGATGTCGGCCGGAACAAGGGCCGCATCTTGGCGAACAGCCCCCAGGGACTGGGGAAAGAGCTAGCCAGACTAAAGGCAGACTTGTATGCTTACGACGGCATCCAGCATAATANAACCTGTGCCAACGGAAACGGGAATCGCATTCATCACTTCTACGCACTGACGTTGGAATCGCCGGTAGGGCAGGAACAGGTCTCCGTTTATCCTACTGAGGCCCCTGTCTATCCTAGTGATGGATGGGATGGCACTGGCGACGATGACGACGATATCGATGACGATATTGACGATGATATTGACGATTGCGGTGAGCGGCGGCTTGTTACCCTCCGGACACCATCGGGGCCACACAGCGGCACACAGGCTGTCACGCTGAGTTGCACTTTTCACTACGGAGTGCGAGTGCCGTTGCGGCTCGATGACGTTCAGCCGCCGTGTCCATCTGCGCCAACTGCTGTTCGTAGAACTGGTCCAGCGCCAGCTGAATCGGACGGATGGTGTAGAGCAGATTGCCGTTGCGCTTCAGGCCAGCCTTGGTGGTGACGGATGTGTTCTCTGTACTGATGAGCTGCCGCTCCTCCAACTCGCACACATACTTGCGGACGGTGTTGGCGCTCATCCTCACCGCTCTGCCGATAGTCTTGTAGCTGGGCCAGCACTGGTAGGTGTTTCGGTTCTCGCAGCAGAGCAGGTACGAGTAGACAGCCAGCGCACCAGGCGACAGGCCCAGCAGGAATATCTCGTTGGGCAACTGGAAGTAGTTCCTGACTGGATCACGCTTTGGCCGCGGTGTGTACTTCAATCTGCACCTCCTTGGGTGTGCTGCGACACTCACTCTGCGAATTTCGCTCTGGACTCTACGAACCTGCTGCTGATTTTGAGAACAGGAAGTGAAGGAGTAATGGGGTGAGCGAAATCTGCCGCCATTTCTGGCGGCGGGTATATAATTTTAAGGGGCCATATTTGCACAATTGATACTTGACGCTCCACAGTATATAATTGAAATATGTCATTGAGTTTTATTCTTGACCAAATTTTGACTTTCTCCCTATATGATAAAAAAGACTGGAGGTGTTCGCATGGCATACAGAATTTTGATCGTGGATGATGAACCTATCCTGACCGAATTGCTTTCCACCCATTTGCAGGATCACGGCTATACGGTTTCCGCAGCCAACAGCAGCGATGAAGCCCTGGCGAAGCTGACTGCAAAACCAAATCTCATTCTGCTGGACATCAATATGCCGGGGATGGATGGGCTGGAGCTGTGCAAGGTCATTCGGAACCATATCGTCTGCCCGATCCTGTTCCTGACGGCGCGGATCACAGAGCAGGATAAGGTCAACGGCCTGCGGGCCGGAGGGGACGACTATATCACCAAGCCTTTCGGCTTGCAGGAATTGCTTGCCCGCATTGAGGCCCATCTGCGCCGGGACGAGCGGAACAACCGCCCGCCGGAGGTCGTGACCTCCCAGGGGCTGATTATCAATCTCTCTGATCGAAAAGTATTTTGGAACGAGCAGGAGCTTTCCTTTTCCAAGAGGGAATTTGACATCATCGAATTTCTGTCCTCTAACCCCAATCAGGTCTTTGACAAAGAACGCATCTATGAGGCGGTATGGGGCTANGACGCGGCGGGCGACAGCAGCGTGATTAAAGAGCATATCCGCAAGATCCGCGCAAAGCTCATGCAGGCCAGCGGAAGTGAGTACATCGAAACAGTTTGGGGGATGGGCTACCGATGGAAAAAATAAAAAGGCAGTCATTGAAACGCTCTTTTATGAAGGCTGTGGCGGTCACAATGCTGATTGTGTTCCTGTGCAGCGGCCTTGCGATTTTCGGCTGTTATCGTTTCCAAAACCATATTCTCCCCGATTCCAACGAGGTCTGGCTGACGCAGCAGACAACCGCCCCGGATGGTACGGTCACAGAGGCAAAGATGAGGTATGTCCTTGACGGCTCGCCAGAGCCATTCGGCCAACTGGTAGCGGACAGCCAGGAACACAACGAGAATCAGGGACAGACGAGCTACAGGATAGAGCGCATTGAATCCAGCTACTCCATGCTTTCCCCGAAAGCGAGAACGGCCTACCGTACTTCACAGGTTTGTATGGTGCTGCTGCCGTTCCTGTTTGCTGTGATTGGAATTGCTTTGTGCGCATGGTGGTTTTATCACAAGGTGCTGGAGCCGCCGATCACTGTCCTGATGGACGCCACTGCCCATATTCAAGACCGGGATTTGAACTTTCAGATTACCTTTGATGAGCGGGATGAATTGGGCCAGCTCTGTACTGCCTTTGAGAAAATGCGGCAGACCCTATATGAGAATAACCGTCAGATGTGGAGTATGCTGGAGGAACGCCGGGCGTTGCAGGCATCCGTGGCCCACGATCTGCGTAACCCCATCGCCATTATGACCGGCTATGTGGAATATTTGCAGGAGAACAACAAGGGCGGAACCTTGACGGAGGAAAAACTGGAAAAGGCGCTCTCCAATCTCGGTATCACCGCGGAGCGCATGGGCCGCTATACCGATACCATGCGCGACCTGGGGGCTATCGAAGAAACCGGAGTCCGCCTCAGAGAGGTGGAGCTTCCTGATTTTTTACAGCACATGGCGGATTCTCTATCCATCCTGTTTCAAAATACCCAGGTGCGTTTTTCCTGTGACCTTCATGTGCCGAAGGGGAGGGCCGTCCTTGACGGGGAGCTGTTGTACCGTGTTCTGGAAAATCTGATCTCCAATGCCCTCCGTTTTGCGGAGCGGGAAATCGGGCTGGCTTTTTGTCTGGAGCATGGAATCCTGTCGGCCACCGTGACCGACGACNGGCCGGGCTTTTCGGACAAGCTGCTGCAAAAGAAAACCGCCCTGTTCTACTCCGAGGATNCCTCCGGCCAGCACCTTGGCCTGGGTCTGGCTGTAAGCCAGGTGCTGTGCCAGAAGCATGGGGGAACCATAGAACTGTCAAATAAGTCACCAGATGGGGCCTGCGTGAAAGCCTCCATTAAATTGCAAGAAATATTGTACGGCACAGCCTTAATAACAGGAGGAGAAAATGGAAATATATGAAGTGATGCTTGACAGCAAACAATATGCCCAGTTAAAGAGTATGCTGATTGAAGATAGGAAGGGGGACTTAATAAGAAAAATACCAATCAACGGAAACGATTTGTTTTGTGATATGATTCATGAAATATATTCGCCTGTAATAGATGGATGGAGTACACTTGAAATTGTATTGAAAGAATCTGCCAAAGCACTGGATCTGTTAAGATTTATGACAAAACAGATATTTCCAGAGGACGAAAATTATTTTGTGAGACAGATTGGGAGAAATTGGGCAAATATTCGTTTGGAAAAGGATTGCGCATTTAGAATATATAAGATCAAGGAAGAAGGCTTAAAATAAATTTTTTCTGTAAAATTTCTTATTTATCGGGCAGTTATCAATAGGCCTTGTTTGAAAATTGGCGGAATGCCGGATTGGGGCAGATTTTTTTGCCAGGCAAGGCGATTTGACGCGGGAA